>NZ_JAWHPJ010000041.1:0-118840 GCF_032587815.1 Pseudomonas syringae group sp. 26L6 | reverse complement strand
TCTCACCGCTGTCGATCACTGCAGACTCGACCTTTTTCCTCGCTGACTCTTCACTCCAAATCCCTGTAAACTATTGATCTGCAAGGCTTTTTCGTTTCTGTCTGCGCCGGAAGTGCGGCGAATTATAGACAGATCACAGAGGGCGTCAACCGTTATTTTGAACTTTCTTCGATCCTGTCCCGGCGGAACCTCCAAGACGCGGGATTCGCCTTGTAATCATTGGAATCCGCAGCAGCAACAGGAACGCGCCTATCCCCGCATACAGCGCCCATTCCTTAAGGTCAGCCCTGACAATCCAGAACATGTGCAGCAAGCCCAGCCCCAGAATCACATATATAAGCCGGTGTAGCTTCTTCCAGCGCGCTCCGAGTCGACGCTGACTATAGCGATTGGACGTCACAGCCAAAGCCAGCAGCCCGAGAAACGCCAACGCCCCCACGATGATATAGGGACGCTTGACCAGCTCCACGCCTAACTGGCCTAAATCCAGCCCGAGGATGAACAGCGCATACATCGTCATGTGCAGCACTACATAAGCAAAACACCACAACCCCAGTTGACGACGGACAACGATCCATCCCGGCCAGCCGGTCAGGCGCTGCAAAGGCGTCATGGACATTGTGATCAGCAACATCACCAGAGTCGCTAGCCCGAAATCTTCTACCAGAACCTTGCCCGGATCAGGCCCCAAGGCAAAGATCCATGCCTGATAGAGCCACCAGACCGGCGCAACGCACGCGGCGAGAAATACAGCCAGACGCCAGAACGGGTATCGCATCAATAGTCCTTCCGCAAATCCATACCGGCATACAAGGCACCCACCTCCTCCTCATAACCGTTGAACATTTTCGTGTCGCGCAGATTCGGACTGAACAGGCCGCTCGGCAAGCGACGCTCTCGGGCCTGAGTCCAACGAGGGTGATCCACCGTCGGGTTAACGTTGGCATAGAAGCCGTACTCATTTGCCGCAATGCTTTGCCATGTGGTCTTCGGTTGCTCACTGACCAGACTGATACGCACAATTGACTTCACACTCTTGAAGCCATACTTCCAAGGCACCACCAAACGCAGCGGCGCGCCGTTCTGATTAGGCAACTCACGCCCATACATGCCCACCGCAAGAATCGCCAATGGATTCATCGCCTCATCCAACCGCAGTCCTTCTACATACGGCCAGTCGATGAGGGCAAAGTCAGAGCGTTGCCCAGGCATGGACTTTGGGTCTTCAAGCGTTTCGAAGCGAATGTATTTGGCCTTCGAGGTCGGCTCTACCTGCTTAAGCAGTGCAGAGATAGGAAAGCCCATCCAGGGAATGACCATCGACCAGGCTTCGACGCAGCGCAGCCTATAGATCCGCTCCTCCAGCTGATAAGGCTTCATGAAGTCTTCCAGCGCATAGCGGCCCGGCTTGCCGACTTCGCCATCGATCACGACACTCCACGGCTCGGTCTGCAAGGAACCGGCATTCTTTGCCGGATCGCCCTTGTCGGTACCAAACTCGTAGAAGTTGTTGTAGTGGGTCGCGTCCTTGAACGGCGTGATCGCCTCATCCTTGACGTTGACCGCCTGCCATTTTGTAGAAGGCAGCTTGTCGGCAAACCAGCCCGGCGCTTTCCCGGGCTCTACATCCGCATAGCGCGAAGCGTCTGCAGCGCTTGCCCAGCGTGGCAGTGCCGTGACGGCCAGACCCGCAAGCGAGCCGCCGAGCAACGTACGTCGCGAGAGATAGATGGATTCAGGCGTGACGTCCGACTCTTTGGAGTCGGACGAAGAAGGAAGCTTGATTAGCATGATGACTCCGCAGGCCAGGGAACTGATGCACCAATAGACTACGGAGTATGGTGGAAATTAGATCATTGACTAGGCCTTGCGGCGACGCAATAGGTACTGAATCGGTCCAGACAGGGCATAGGCGAGGAATATCAGCAGCAGAATACGTGGCGGATCGCTGAATACCACGGCAAACACCAGCACCACGGCCAGAATCGCAACAAAAGGTACACGCCCTTTCAGGTCCAGCTCCTTGAAGCTGTTGTACTTGATGTTGCTGACCATCAGCATGCCTGCCGCCGCAACCAGCAAGGCCACCAGGAACGACAGCTTCGAACCCTGAATCCCGAAATCACTGAACGCCCAGACCGTGCCGGCCACAACACCTGCAGCAGCCGGGCTAGCCAAACCGATGAAGTAACGTTTGTCAGCCTTGCCGACCTGAGTGTTGAAGCGCGCCAGACGCAATGCCGCGCCCGCCACATAGATGAAGGCGACCATCCAGCCCACCTTGCCCATGTCACCCAATGCCCAACCGAATGCCAGCAGCGCGGGTGCCACACCAAAGGCGACCATGTCGGACAGGGAATCGTATTCGGCACCAAACGCGCTCTGGGTATTGGTCATGCGCGCAACGCGACCATCCAGCCCGTCGAGAACCATGGCGACGAAGATCGCAATGGCAGCGAACGCGAAATACTTGCTCGCGCCGGCGGTATCACCCGCACTCATCGCGCTTTGTGCGCTCATGGAACTGATGATGGAGTAAAAGCCAGCGAACAGGTTCGCAGTGGTAAACAGGTTGGGCAGCAGATAGATACCGCGATGCCGGACCTGCCGGCCTTCGGCGTCATGCCCTTCTTCCACATGTTCATCGATAGGTAGCAGACTTTCAGCGTCGGAGGCCTTGTTGGGCTCCTCGGGACGTTCGCTCATGGAGATTACCTTGCAGCGGTATGAAAAGGTTCGACAGAGGTCTGCCGCGAGGGTTCGGCGGCAAACGATGCAGCTTTATACCAGAGCCTGACCCATAACGAAAAAACGCGACCGATTGGCCGCGTTTTTTTGCGAAGCTAAAGCTTAGTTCTTGTCTTTGTCGACGATTTTGTTCGCAGCGATCCAAGGCATCATCGAGCGCAGTTTCTCGCCGATGATTTCGATGCCGTGGGCAGCGTTGTTACGACGCTTGGCGGTCATCGATGGGTAGCCGGTAGCGCCTTCGCTGATGAACATCTTCGCGTATTCACCATCCTGGATGCGCTTCAGAGCGTTGCGCATGGCCTGGCGGGATTCAGCGTTGATGACTTCAGGGCCGGTCACGTACTCGCCGTATTCGGCGTTGTTGGAGATCGAGTAGTTCATGTTGGCGATACCGCCTTCGTACATGAGATCAACGATCAGCTTCAGTTCGTGCAGGCACTCGAAGTAGGCCATTTCCGGCGCGTAGCCAGCTTCAACCAGCGTTTCGAAACCAGCTTTTACCAGCTCGACAGTACCGCCGCACAGAACAGCCTGCTCGCCGAACAGGTCGGTTTCAGTCTCGTCCTTGAAGGTGGTTTCGATGATGCCGGTACGGCCGCCGCCAACGCCCGAAGCGTAGGACAGGGCAACGTTCTTGGCGTTGCCGGAAGCATCCTGATAAACCGCGATCAGGTCAGGAATACCGCCGCCCTTGACGAACTCGGTACGTACGGTGTGGCCTGGAGCTTTTGGCGCGATCATGATCACGTCGAGGTCAGCGCGCGGTACAACCTGGTTGTAGTGAATCGCGAAGCCGTGGGAGAACGCCAGTGTTGCGCCCTTTTTCAGGTTCGGCTCGACTTCGTTCTTGTACAGCTGGGACTGAAACTCGTCCGGGGTCAGGATCATGACCAGGTCGGCAGCAGCAACGGCAGAAGCAACATCAGTCACTTTCAGGCCATGAGCCTCGGCCTTGGCGACAGTAGCCGAACCTTTACGCAGGCCAACAGTGACATCAACGCCGGAGTCTTTCAGGTTGCACGCTTGAGCGTGGCCTTGCGAACCGTAACCGATGATGGCGACTTTCTTGCCCTGGATGATCGAAAGGTCACAGTCTTTGTCGTAGAAAACTTTCATGGAAATCCCCTGTTATCTTGGCCGTTCAGGCCATTTGCTTAATTGATTTAAATGCTCAGCACTTTGTCGCCACGGGCAATGCCCGTTACGCCGCTGCGTACTGTTTCCAGGATAGCGGCGGTGCCGATGGCCTGAATGAAGCTGTCCAGTTTGTCGCTCGTGCCACTCAGCTGCACGGTATAAACGCTGGCGGTCACGTCGACGATCTGCCCGCGGAAAATATCCGTGGTGCGCTTGATCTCGGCACGCTGCGCGCCAGTGGCCTTGACCTTGACCAACATCAGTTCGCGCTCGATGTGAGCGCTTTCCGACAGGTCGACCAGCTTGACCACTTCGATAAGTTTGTTGAGGTTCTTGGTGATCTGCTCGATCACCTCATCATGGCCTACGGTGGTGAGCGTCAGACGCGACAGGGTCGGGTCTTCGGTCGGCGCAACCGTCAGGCTTTCGATGTTGTAGTTGCGCTGGGAGAACAGACCGACGACGCGAGACAATGCACCCGGTTCGTTTTCCAGCAGCAGGGAAATGATATGGCGCATGATTATGTCCGCTCCGTCTTGCTCAACCACATATCGCGCATGGAGCCGTCCTTGATCTGCATCGGGTAGACGTGCTCGGTCACATCGACCTGAATATCCATGAACACCAGACGATCAGTCATGGCAAAAGCTTCTTCCATCTTCGGCTTCAAGTCCTTCAGGTCAGTGATACGCATGCCGACGTGGCCATAGGCTTCGACCAGCTTGACGAAATCAGGCAGCGATTCCATGTAGGAATGCGAGTGACGCGAGCCATAGCTCATGTCTTGCCACTGACGGACCATGCCCAGAACACCGTTATTGAGCAGGATGATCTTCACCGGCAAGCCGTATTGCAGGCAGGTCGACAGTTCCTGAATGTTCATCTGGATACTGCCTTCACCGGTCACACAGGCAACGTGCGCATCCGGAAAGCTCAGCTTTACGCCCATCGCAGCCGGGAAGCCAAAGCCCATCGTGCCCAGACCGCCCGAGTTGATCCAGCGGTTCGGCTTGTTGAAACGGTAGTACTGCGCAGCGAACATCTGGTGCTGGCCAACGTCCGAGGTGACGTAAGCGTCGCCCTTGGTGACTTCGCACAGCGTTTCGATAACGGCTTGCGGCTTGATGACCGTGCCATCGCCACGGTTGTACGGGAACAGATCACCCGCACCGCGCCACTCGTCAATCTGCTTCCACCACGCGGCAACGGATGCCTTGTCAGGTGTCTCGCCGATCTCTTTCAAAGTGGCGACCATTTCGGTAAGCACGCTTTCGACAGGACCGACGATAGGCACGTCGGCCTTGATGGTCTTGGAGATCGAAGCCGGGTCGATGTCGATGTGGATGATTTTTGCGTTCGGACAGAACTTGCTCGCGCCATTGATGACACGATCATCAAAGCGCGCGCCGACTGCCAGGATCACATCGGTGTGGTGCATCGCGAGGTTGGCGGTGTAGCTGCCGTGCATCCCGAGCATGCCGACGAACTGACGATCCGTGCCCGGATAGCAGCCAAGCCCCATCAGGGTATTGGTGACCGGAGCATTGAGCAGTTGCGCCAGTTCGGTCAGTTGCGCCGAAGCATTGCCCATGATCACGCCGCCACCGGCGTAGACGATAGGACGCTTGGCCGCCAGCAGCATCTCGACGGCTTTGCGGATCTGGCCGGAATGGCCACGGACCGCTGGGCTGTAGGAGCGCAGCTTGGCTTTTTTCGGAAAGACGTATTCGAATTTCTCGGCCGGGTTGGTCATGTCTTTCGGAATGTCGACCACTACAGGGCCCGGACGACCGGACTGCGCCAGGTAGAAAGCCTTTTTCAGGACTTCCGGGATTTCCGACGGGTGCTTGATCATGAAGCTGTGCTTCACGATCGGCCGGGAGATACCGATCATGTCGGTCTCCTGGAAGGCATCGGTACCCACCAGCGTGCTCGCTACCTGACCAGACAGAACCACCATCGGAATGGAGTCCATGTACGCCGTGGCGATACCGGTAATGGCATTGGTTGCACCTGGGCCGGACGTCACCAGCACCACGCCCGCCTTGCCGGTAGCCCGCGCATAGCCGTCGGCCATGTGCGTGGCAGCCTGCTCGTGGCGAACAAGGATATGGCTTACCGCCGGTTCTTTGAACAGGGCATCGTAGACATGCAGGAGAGCACCACCCGGGTACCCATAGATATGCTCAACGCCTTCGTCACGCAAAAAGCGGACGACCATTTCAGCGCCAGATAAAAGCTCCACGTTGTTCACCTCTAAAACGCCAGAATACCGCCCACTCCGGGACGGGTCTTAATAGGTTTACTGCCAGCAGAGCATGAGCGACGGTGGTCGCCGACTACGTCAGCACTGACTGAGCAAGTATTGGGAGGTCCCTGAGTGTTGCGGAACATTCCCACCCAGCGCGAGGTAACGCGTTGCGGGTGTTACAGGTCGGCGCGGGTGTGCGCCTCATGATCTACTGAGAGGGTCTGCTTCTGGCAGTCCTTCTACAGCGAACTTTGGATTGTTGTGATTCCCCCCCTTCAAGTCAAGTGATCCGTGCGCTTTCTTGACAGAGGACCGGCGAAATCGCACCGTTTCGGACTGAAATGCACCGTTATGGTAGTTTTCTGTGTGCACAGACTCTCAAGGACACGACATGCATTGGATGATTCTCGCCGCCGCACTGGCCCTCAGCACAACCAGCCAGGCCGCCTCAATCTATAAGTGGGTCGACGCTCAGGGCGTGACGCATTTTGATGCTCAACCCCCCACCGGCCAGCAGGTGCAGGAAATCAATGTGCAGACGCCGCCGCCTGCCTCTGCGCCCAGCACTCCTGCGGACGACGGAGCTGCACAGCAACGCGCTATTGACCAGAAAGTCAAAAGTCAGGTGAAGGCTCAGGAAGCGAAACGCGCGGAGAATTGCGAAACCCTGCGCACCAATCTCGCGCAGTTGCAGAACAATCCGCGAGTGCGCGAGCAGGTCGGAGGAGAGTCGAGGCGTCTCACGGATGAAAACCGCAAGACGCGTATCGAAGAAACCGAGAAAGCCATCAGCGAATTCTGTCGCTAGAGGATTGGCTCAGCGAGCGGCCGTAATCAACTGGTCGAACCGTGCCAGATGCTGCTGCAGCAGCCGGGTTTCACTCAGGCGCCCGGCATAGACCATCTCGGCCATCTCCAGAATGCCGGACGCATTGGGCAGCGGCAGGTCACGCTCGAGGATGACTTTCATGCGCGGCAGGAAGATCCATTGCAGCCACTGCGCGAACTCGAGCGTATCGACGCTGAACGGTTCCTGACTGGCAAGCGCCTGCTCGCTGGGCGGCGTCGTATCCCACCAGCCCAGCGCGCGCAACTCGCGCTCTATCAACAGCAACTGCTCGGCCACCTCAGGCAAACGTACGTCCATCAGCGAGCCTTTTGGCGAGCCAGCGCAGCACCGGCCGCGTCACCCTGCTTTTCGCGAGACTGGGCGATCAGACCCCAAAGGCTGGCCTGAAGGCTGGTACGCCCGTTGGCGTAGGTCAGACCGCGACGAGCCAGTTGCTCTGCCTGAGCTGCATCGCCCTGAGCCAGACGCACCTGAGCCAGACGATAAAGCACCTGAGGCTCACGCGGGGCGACACGCTGCGCGCGCTCCAGGCTTGAGGATGCGCCGTTGAGGTCGCCACTGCTCTGCTGTTGCTGTGCCGTGGTCAGCAACGCCAATACCGGCCCGTCAAGCTGCTCGTCCTCTGACAGACCGCCGCCACTGGACGGAATCCCGGTCGGTGCAGAGGCCGCCGGCATGCTGTAACTGTTGTTCGCCGGAGCCGGGCTGATCGGGGCCTGATTGACCGGAGCGGCATCGACAGGCGGCGTGTTGACACTGAACGGAGCCTGACTGGTCGGCGCAGAGAAGCTCTGCCCTGCATCGGAACCACCCGCGCCAGGCACCATCACCACGACACCCGAATCCTGCGGCACGGCTTGCGGCTGCTGGACTGGAGCGGTGTTGGTTCGGTAAGTGCCGTTACGCGACGCTGCCGCGCGCTCGCCGTTGGACACCTTGGAGCTCGAATCCACGACCGGAATCGAGCCGCGTTCCACACTGGCGCAGCCGTTCAGCAAGGCCAGTGCCGTTAAAGCTGGAATCCACCATTTATTCACTTCAAAACCTCGATTGCCTAGTTCAACCAACCCTTGACCCAGTCCATCACCTCAGTGGCAGGTGCCGGAGCGCCGCCGCATGTCGCGCCGGGCTGGGGCTCACTGCCGCGAATATACGGCATCTGCACTGCATTCGGGCAGCTTGAGTCAGAACCCTGGCCTGTCTGCGCATCGACCCATGCCTGAACGACGTTATCCGGCATCGCCATGTCCAGCGGCAGCGGATTGGCCTTGCGCATAAAGCTGGTCCAGACCTGCAAGGCACCAGTGGCGCCAGTAAACGGTGTCTTGCCGTTATCATCACGGCCCATCCACACTACGGCCAGCAGATCCTGACTGAAACCGGCGAACCAGCTGTCGCGCGAGTCATTACTGGTGCCGGTCTTGCCCGCCAGATTCAGCGAGCTCGGCAACACGTTGTAAACAGATTTGCCAGTCCCTTCGCGCATGACCCGCTGCATCGCATTCTGTACCAGGTAAATGGCACCCGGATCGAAACGCTGCTCGATCTTGAACGGATAACGCTTGAGCGGTTCACCTTCGGCGGTCAGCACACTGCGAATACCACGCATCGGCGTATTGAACCCGCCGCTGGCGATGGTCTGGTACATAGTGGCGACTTCCATCGGACTCAAGCCGCCCGCACCCAGCAGCATCGACGGATAAGCAGGCCACTCACGCGTTACACCCAGCTTGGCCAGTGTCTTGAAGACAGTTGGAATACCCAGCTCAAGGCCCAGCTTGGCAGTCGACAGGTTGTAGGAATGCGCCAGCCCTTGATACAGAAAGATGTTGCCATGCGACTTGTGATCGTAGTTCTGCGGTTTCCAGATCTGGCCATCAGCGCCCTTGACCTGAAACAGTTCGTCGGCAATCCAGCTGGTCAGCGTGTACTGGCTCGGACGTTCCAGTGCGGTCAGGTAAATAGCCGGCTTGACCAGCGAGCCTATCGGACGCACTGCATCGATCGCCCGGTTGAAACCCGAGAACCCGGCCTCGCGACCGCCAATCAGCGCCTGCACCTCACCGGTCTCCGGGTTGGTGACGACCATACCCGCCTCTACTTCATCAACACCCTTGCGCCCGGCGAGCTTTTTGAACGTGTCGTCCATAGCGGCCTGGGACTTCATCTGCAGGATCGGATCAAAGCTGGTAAAGATCCGCAGCCCTTCTTCGGTCAAGTCTTCATCGCGATAGTCTTCGCGTAACTGGCGCTTGACCAGATCCAGAAAAGCCGGGAATGAGCTGTCGGCGAGCGTGCCGGTCTTGGTCACACCCAGTGGCAATTTCTTCGCGGCGGCCACCACTTCGGGGGTTGCCACACCTTGCTGCTCAAACAGGTCAAGCACCAGATTACGACGCTCCAGAGCACGCTCGGGATTGCGGCGCGGGTTGTAGAAGGACGGCCCCTTGACCAGCCCGACCAGCATCGCCACCTGATGAATCTTCAGTTCGGAAAGCGGCTGGCTGAAGAAATACTGACTGGCCAGACCAAAACCGTGCACTGCACGTTGACCGTCCTGACCGACAAACACTTCATTGAGGTAAGCCTCGAGGATTTCCTGCTTGCTGTAATGGATCTCCAGCAAGACCGCCATCATGGCCTCGGTTAGCTTGCGGGTCAGGCTGCGCTCGTTGGTCAGGTAGAAGTTCTTGACCAACTGCTGGGTCAGCGTACTGCCGCCCTGGCGCATCTGCCCTTGCGAAGTATTCACCCAGATAGCCCGGGCAATGGACTTGGGCGACACGCCGAAGTGGTGATAGAAATCGCGGTCCTCGACCGCCACCAGCCCGTCGAGCAGATACGGCGGTGCCTGATCAAGCTTGATCAGGATCCGGTCTTCGAGGTTCTTCGGGTAAAGCCCGCCGATCAGCAAGGGCTCCAGCCGCGCCACGGCAAGCTTGGCACCATTGCCCGACGACAGGTCGGCGACGTAATCACCGGAAAAGCGCACGCGCACCTGCTGCGCCGCATCAGTGCCTTCGTAGAACTGGAAACCCCGCGTGTTGAGGTCGACGGTATTGCCATTCACCGCCGCAGCGCCAGGACCATTCGCGACGCTTTCGCGGCGATAACCCAAGGCGTCGAGTTCGATGAGAAAATCATCGCGGCTCAGCTTCTGTCCGACGAACAGCTCCAGCGGTCGTGCATAGACCTTGGCCGGAATGGTCCAGCGCTTGCCGGAGAACTTCTCCTGAACGATTGCATCGAGGTAAATGGCCAGGCCGCCCAGCAGAACCAGGCCGACAATACCGAGCTTCAACGCCCAGCCCAGCCACTTGTTCAGGCTGCGAGGAGGTTGCTTTTTAGGAGAACGAGAGGTGCGGGATCGAGTCATGGGCGCGGATTATACGCACTTTAGCAAGGATCGACAGACGCCCGAGTCAGCGGTTTGCAGCCTCGCGCCAAGCGGCCATAATGGCGGCATCGCGTACTTACATTTTGAACACATTCCTGAAGGATCGCCCGTGAGCAAGTCTTTGATCGCTGCCCTGCAGAACCCTGCTCTTTTCCCACATCAGGTGGAGAATTTCCAGCTCATCGAAACGCACATTTCGTGGGTTCTGCTGACTGGCCCGTATGCCTACAAATTCAAGAAGCCGATGAACTTCGGTTTTCTGGATTTTACTACGCTGGCTCTGCGTAAGCATTTCTGCGAAGAAGAGCTGCGCCTCAATCAGCGCCTGACCGACGACCTCTACATCGAAGTGCTGCCGATCACCGGCACAGTCGACGCGCCGCAATTGGGCGGCGACGGCGAAGTCATCGAATACGCCTTGAAGATGAAGCAGTTTTCACAGGACGGCCTGCTCAGCACCCTGCAGGCCAACGGCGAGGTGACCACTGCGCATATCGACGAACTGGCGCGCCAGATCGCAGGCTTCCACCTCAGCTCGCCGCAGGTCGGAACCGAAAGCGAACTGGGCTCGCCAGACAGCGTGATGGCCCCCGTGGTACAGAATTTTGAGCAGATTCGTCCACTGATCAGCGAAAAATCCGACCTGGCACAGCTCGATGCCCTGCAGGCGTGGGCAGAGTCTAGCTTTGCGCGGCTCAAGCCACTGCTGGCTCAGCGCAAGGCCGACGGATTCATCCGCGAATGCCACGGCGACATCCATCTGGGCAACGCGACAGTGATTGACGGCAAGGTCGTGCTGTTTGACTGCATCGAGTTCAACGAACCGTTCCGCAAGACCGACGTGTACGCCGACATCGGCTTCCTGGCAATGGACCTTGAGGACCGCGGCCTGAAATCCCTTTCCCGGCGCCTGATCAGCCAGTACCTGGAAGTCACCGGCGACTACGCAGGCCTGGAACTGCTGAATTTCTACAAGGCTTATCGGGCGATGGTTCGTGCCAAAGTGGCGCTGTTCAGCCAGCCATCCGATGCCGACGGTGTGCAGCGCGCAGCGACGCTTCGTCAATACCGCAACTACGCCAATCTGGCCGAAAGCTACAGCGCCATTCCCTCACCGTTCCTGACAATTACCCACGGTGTATCAGCCGTCGGCAAAAGCCATGTCGCAATGCGCCTGGTGGAATCGCTGGGCGCCATTCGCCTGCGTTCGGACATAGAGCGCAAGCGCCTATTTGCCGGGCGAGATGAAGAGATGTATGGCGCGCAAGCCAACGATGCAACCTATGCACACCTGCACGAACTTGCCGGTATAACCCTTCGCGCAGGCTTCTCGGTAGTGATCGATGCCACCTACCTCAAGCATGGGCAGCGTGATGCAGCGGCAAAAGTCGCCGAAAACACCGGCGTGCCGTTTATGATCCTCGATTGCGAAGCACCACAGGCAGTGATCGCTGGCTGGCTTGCCCAGCGTCAGGCACAGAACAATGATCCTTCCGACGCCACCCTGGAGGTCATCGAGGCCCAGCAGGCCAACCGCGAACCGCTGAGCGCAGAGGAAACGCTGCGCAGCAAGAAGGTTGCCACCCACATCAGCAGTGAGCTGGACAGCCTCATCGACAACCTGCGCCAGCGCCTGCCGGGGCTGTAAAACCGGTACATGGCCGTTGAGCGGGTAACGCTTCACGGCCTCGCAATGATGGCGATATAATGGCGTCATAATTCCAACGCAACCACATGTCCGAGGCCATCATGAGCCAGCCCAAACAGATCGACTCACCGCTTTATATGCTGCTGCGCAAAGATGATGTCGAAGGTTTCAACCAGGAAAAACCGCGGACCGGCACAATTGACATGGCCGGGGGCGACTTTCGAGGGCTGGACCTGCGGGCACTGGACACCGCCGGTATCGACTTCACCGACGCCTACTTCCGGTCTGCCGACCTTCGCGGCCTGGACCTGCGGCACACGCCGATGGAAGGTGCGAGTATCGCTCACGCACAGATTTCAGGCGTGTTCTTCCCCGCCGAGCTCTCGGCTGACGAGATTCTGATGTCGGTAAATTTCGGTACACGCCTGCGCTATCGCACCCGCTAAAACCGTAAAACCTTCGCAGCCTGCATGCGCAATGCATGTCAGGCTGGCGCTGCGTCGCTTCATTTCCGAAACTCCCCCTCTAAATATCGCGGCCATGCGCAGCCAGCCGTTATGCCGTGCAAGGCATTTTTGGCCTATGGATAGCTGTCAGGTGATGAGCATGGACAGGTTCAAAAGAACTGTTGACTTAGAAATGAGAATCGTTATGATTATCACATCCGGTCGAGAGACTGGACGGTAACTGAAAGACCTTGGTTCGGACTTTCAGATTATCTCCTCATCAGGCTAATCACGGTTTTTGACCCGGCTCTTTGCCGGGTCTTTTTTTGTCCTTCAAAAAGCTGCCCACCGCTCAAAAACCGTTGCCATACGACTCATACAGGCCAAGTCTGGCCAGCAAATCGTCCAGTAAGCTTGAGCCGCCCAACCGCACGCGCCCGGCGTTCATCCATTGCCGACCAAAACGGGCACGCGCCAGCGTCATGTAAAAACGTGCCTCGTCGAACGTCCGGATCCCTCCCGCAACCTTCAACCCCACCTGCCCGCCGAAGTCCGCGATAGACTCGAGCATCACCCGCGCAGCCTGCGGTGTAACGTGGGTGGCTGATTTGCCTGTGCTGGTCTTGATAAAGTCGGCACCCGAAACAATCGCATCGCGGCAAGCATTGAGGATCATTTGGGAATCGCGCAGATCGCCGGTTTCAAGTGTCGCGGTGAGTTTGACCCGCCCTGAACACAATGAGCTGCACGCCGATATCATCTCAAGGCCGGGCTGCCTGTCCCCACCGAGCAGTGCGCGAAAGGGGTACACGACATCTATTTCGTCCGCGCCGGACAGCAGCGCAGCGCGAACTTGCGAGGTCACTGACTGAATGTTGCTGCTGCCGTGAGGGAAATTGACTATGGCGACAACCTTGATGTCATGCGCCAGCATACGGTCCAGGGTGGTGCGCGCCAGACACACGAAACGCGGCTGCACGCAGACCGCGGCAACCTGCCCCACAGGCGTCCATGCGCGCTGACAAATGCCGACGATGCGCTGCTCCGTATCGTCGGCATTGAGGGCAAACAGCTCAAGCAGCCTTATGACCTGACGCGCCAGCCGCTCATCATCTGCTGTCATCTCTTTCATGGCGTATTCGCTCTGCAAAACATGGGCAGAACGATATACGGGCTTGAAGGCCAGAAGGCGCTAGGACCATGCTCAGAGAAAAAAGCCACAGGAAGACAGGAAAAAACTGACGCAGCCTGTAACAAGCCCCGCGTACGACAACGCGACAATCCAAAGAAGCTGTCAGACTACCCAGGTCAGGCGTCTACACAAAAAACAGGCCTGTGGAGGCTTCTTGAAATTCCTTTGCACCTCAAGTCACTTGCACGAAGCCCAAAGCAGGGGTTTCGAGCTAGGCGGACACGCATTGCTGGCAGTACGTCGTCAGGGTGAAGTGTTCATCTACAAAAACCGCTGCCCGCATCGCGGTATCGCCCTGGAATGGCAGCCGGATCAATTCCTCGACAGCAGCGCCAGCCTGATCCGGTGCGCAATGCATGGGGCGTTGTTTCTGATCGAGAATGGCGAATGCGTTGCCGGCCCCTGCGAAGGCCAATCATTGACGGCGATCCAGAGCCGTGAAGATGCTGAGGGGATCTGGGTGTCGCTGCCCATGGAGGATGACGAGGACTGACTCGCCACGCCCAGAACGCTTCAATCCAGCCAGTGCACCTGCAGTCGTCGGTCAATAACAATTTCGTCTGACGTCAGGTGCACACCGTAGGCAAGAATTTGCACACCAGCGTCAATGGCTTCGCGCAACGCAGCCGCGTAAGCCGGATCGATCTCCTTTGCGGGTCGCACGGCGTCGATACCGGTGAGGTTGACGCAATACAACAACACGGCCCGCACGCCCTCGCGCGCCAGCGTGGCCAGTTCACGCAAGTGCCGCGCACCACGCTGGGTGACCGCGTCGGGAAACGCAGCGACACTGGAATCATCGAAACCCAACGTGACACTTTTCACTTCCAGATACAGATAGCCATCAGGGTATTCAAGGCGAAAGTCCACACGACTCTTTTCCTGCCCGTAGGCCACCTCGCGCTTGAGCGTCGTAAACCCCTCGAGTTCGCTGATAACCCCGGCGCGCAAGGCCTCTTCAACCAGCGTATTGGCTCGCCCGGTGTTGATACAGGCCAGCCTGCCCTGCGGCGTCTCGCTGATTTCCCAAGTGCCCGGCAGCTTGCGCTTCGGGTCACTTGAACGGCTGAACCACACACGCCCACCGGGCATCATGCAGTTGAGCATCGAACCGGTGTTGGGGCAGTGAATGGTCAACAGCTCGCCGCTGTCGGTTTCGATATCAGCCAGAAAGCGTTTGTAACGGATCAGCAGGCGTCCCTGTTCAAGCTGCGGAGCAAAGCGCATCAGGCACCCCAGCTACGCAAACCGCGAGCAATTCGCTCGACTGCCTGCTGAAGGCGCGGCAGGCTCTGTGTATAGGCAAAGCGCACATGATGCCCAGCCTGATGGCGACCAAAGTCCAGGCCTGGCGTAAAAGCGACATGCTCGGTTTCCAGAAAATGCCGGCAGAACGCGAAGGCATCGCCGCCAAACGCCGAGATGTCGGCGTACAAATAGAATGCCCCTTCCGGCTCGACGGCAATACCGAAACCCAGTTCGCGCAGCGCAGGCAACAGGAAGTCCCGGCGACGGCCGAACTCGGCGCGCCGCTGCTCGAATATTTCAAGTGTCTGAGGCTCAAAGCAGGCAAGCGCGGCATGTTGCGCCATGCTTGGTGCGCTGATGTAGAGGTTCTGCGCCAGTTTTTCCAGATCGACCACGGCGTCTTGCGGTGCAACCAGCCAACCGAGGCGCCAGCCCGTCATGCCGAAATACTTTGAAAAACTATTAAGAACAAACGCTTCGTCATCCACCTCCAGCACACTGCTGGCCTCCACGCCGTAGGTCAGGCCGTGGTAAATCTCATCCACCACCAGGTGGCCGTTACGAGCTTTCAGCGCTTGTGACAAGGCTGCCAGTTCGTCGCGATTCAGCAGCGTGCCGGTAGGATTGGCAGGCGATGCCACCAGTGCGCCGACACTGTTCTGGTTCCAGTGAGCCGCCACCAGTTCGGGATTCAGTTGATAGCGTTCTTGCGGACCGACCGGCACCAGTTGCGCCTCGCCCTCGATCAAACGCAGGAAGTGTCGATTGCAAGGGTAGCCAGGGTCGGCCAGCAACCAATGCTTGCCCGGATCGACCAACAGGCTGCTGGCAAGCAACAACGCGCCCGAACCGCCCGGCGTGACCAGAATGCGCTGGGGATCAATATCAACGCCGTAGCGTCGGGCGTAGAATCCGGAAATCGCTTCGCGCAGTTGCGGAAGACCACGAGCGGCGGTGTAGCGAGTCTTGCCGTCTGCCAGCGCCGCCTGGCCAGCCTTGATGATGGGCTGCGCAGTCGTAAAATCGGGCTCGCCGATTTCAAGGTGAATAACGTCATGACCCGCTGCCTGCAGTTCATTGGCACGCGCCAGCAACGCCATGACATGAAAAGGTTCGATGGCGCGACTACGTGCACTGTAAGGCTGGGGCATGGATATTCCTTTATGGGTGCGGGTATTAAAAACATGATTGTCATGACGACGCGGCATGATTCTACCGAACCGACCGCACTACGGTGCTTTAACGGGCTGAAAAACCCAGTCGTCGAATGCTGAATAAAAGAAAGCTACGACGGTACGCATCGACTAGAGTTCATTTAAGTGAAGGGCAGATGTGAAATAGCCATCTCTATACGCGGACGGCGTCGTCATGCTCGACAACCGGGAGTAGCGCACTCCGATTTGATCTGGTAAGTTCGCCCGCTTGCAGCTGCAGGGCCGACGGGTGTCGGTGATGGAACAATCCTGCGCAATAGATTAGAAGAGTGAGAGGCGGTCCAGACATGCCCACCCCAGAAAAGCAACACAGCCATCTAATCGGCGGCTTTGCACCCTACCCGGAAACAAAGGGTGAGGAGTACATGAGCGAGCCCATGCGCGCGCACTTCACCAAGATCCTGAACAAGTGGAAGCAGGACTTGATGCAAGAGGTCGACCGAACGGTAGACCACATGAAGGACGAAGCAGCCAACTTTCCCGACCCGGCCGACCGTGCCAGTCAGGAAGAAGAGTTCAGCCTTGAACTTCGTGCCCGTGACCGCGAACGCAAGCTGATCAAGAAGATCGACAAGACGCTGCAACTGATCAAGGACGAAGAATACGGCTGGTGTGAATCGTGCGGCGTAGAGATCGGCATTCGCCGTCTTGAAGCGCGCCCGACTGCCGACCAGTGCGTCGACTGCAAGACACTTGCTGAAATCAAGGAAAAACAGGTCGGTAAGTGACCTGGGGCCGCCTTTGACTGAAAAAGACGCTTCGGCGTCTTTTTTTGTGCCTGTTGGAATCACGCCCCTCGTGCCAATACGCGCGTTGACTATCGTGCCGACGCTTCACTTCGGTTCGTCGTTCTGGATTTGCGTCCGATCTTGAATGTGCGATGCGGCACAAATCTGTGACGCGGAGCGTCACCCAAGGCATTCCTACGCTGGAGCGTGAGGAACGATAATCTCAACTATCGTGCGACGCTCCGTGTCGCATGCCGTTCTGGACGCTCTGCGTCACATGGCAGTTCTGTGATGTCAGGTGGGTTGGATTCTGCTCAAGTCCCCTTTTCGCCCCTCGGCGACCTACTTTGATGGGGCCAAAGTAGGCAAATCCCCTCGCTCCTGTTTCCGGCCCGACTTCGTCGGGTTCCTTCGCCCTGTCACTGATCCGGGGGTCGCCGCAACGGGCCATCCATGGCCCGGTGCGGCTAGCCTGGCGTCCTGCCAGGCTACCCCCGGATCAGCGCCAGGACTCAGCCGTCACTAACGTCGCAATTTGCGTCGCCAGTGCTATCGCGACCGAAAAGCTTTGCGTTGGCAGCGGCTGCGTGTAGGGCGTGACAGTATTAACTATCGTGCGACGCTCCGCGTCGCATGCCGTTCTGGACGCTCTGCGTCCGGTCTTGGACGAGCAACGCGGCGCAGAGTGAACATCGTCACTAGAGTCCGCGTGAAGACCAACCGCGTTTCGCTTGCCCACTCAAGCTAGCCACCCGTAACATCCCGCCCATGAAAAAACCGGCCTATATCGGGCGCTTTGCGCCGACTCCCAGTGGTTATCTGCATTTTGGCTCGCTGGTCGCAGCGCTGGCGTCCTATCTGGACGCTCGCGCAGTCGGCGGCCAGTGGCTGTTACGCATGGAAGACCTGGACCCGCCGCGCGAGGTGGCCGGCGCGCAAGCCGCGATTCTTGAAACCCTTGAGCGCTACGGCTTTGAATGGGATGGCGAGATGGCTCGGCAGAGCGAGCGCCATGATGCATACGCCGAAATACTCCAGCGCTGGTTCAATCATGGCCTGGCCTATGCCTGCACCTGCTCACGCAAACAGCTCGAGCCGTTTGAAGGCGTGTATCCCGGTTTTTGCCGCAATGCGGGACATGCGCCCGAGAATGCCGCAATCCGCATCCGGGTCCCGGAGCTTGAATATCGCTTCGAAGACCGTGTGCAGGGCACATTCAAAATGCACCTGGGACGCGAAAGCGGTGACTTCGTGATCCGCAGGCGCGACGGCCTGTATGCCTATCAGCTCGCCGTGATAATCGATGACGCCTGGCAAGGCGTGACCGATATCGTGCGCGGTGCCGACCTGCTGGACTCGACGCCCCGCCAGTTGTACTTGCAGGAACTGCTGGGCTTGCCCCAGCCACGCTACCTGCATGTGCCGCTGATCACCCAGCCGGATGGCCACAAGCTCGGCAAATCCTATCGCTCGCCACCGTTGCCGGCCGAACAGGCCACCCCTCTGCTGATTCGGGCGTTGCGGGCACTGGGGCAACCACTCGATACGCACATGACCGATGGCACCGCGCAGGAAGTGCTTGCCTGGGGAATCCGCCACTGGAACGCCGACCTGATCCCCAGACTACGCAATATTGAAGAAGCCCGGATAGACTGATCCAGAGCGGTCGCCGCAAACTGCGACGCAAGTATGCTTGCAGGTTATCCGGCATCCGTTAACATGCCGCTCCTCATCTACCAGCACAGGGAGACCAGATGTACATATACCGGTTGGTTTTGCTTCTGGTGGTAGGCATCTATCTGTTCTCTCCGGCCATCATGGACTGGTGGATCGATGCGACCGGTGCCTGGTATCGCCCCTACATGCTGTGGCTGATCCTGATCGTGGTGACTTTCATTCTGCAGAGCCAGCGAGATGCCGATGAGCTTTAGTCTGACGCAGATGCTGATGGTCAGCGCCGCCTACCTGCTGGTGCTGTTCGGTGTAGCCTGGGTCAGCGAGCATGGCCTTATTCCACGCTGGATCATCCGTCATCCGTTGACCTACACCCTGTCACTGGGCGTGTACGCCAGCGCCTGGGCGTTTTATGGCACGGTCGGCCTGGCCTATCAGTATGGCTACGGTTTTCTGTCCAGCTACCTGGGGGTTTCCGGTGCATTCCTGCTTGCGCCAGTGCTGCTCTACCCGATCCTCAGAATCACCCGCACCTATCAGCTTTCATCGCTGGCCGATTTGTTTGCCTTCCGCTTTCGCAGCACCTGGGCTGGTGCGCTGACCACCGTATTCATGCTGATCGGCGTACTGCCGTTGCTGGCCTTGCAGATTCAGGCAGTGGCCGACTCCATCGGCATTCTGACCCGCGAACCGGTGCAGGATCGGGTGGCCGTAGCGTTTTGCGCGCTGATCACCCTGTTCACTATTTTCTTTGGCTCACGGCACATCGCAACCCGTGAGAAGCACGAAGGGCTGGTATTCGCCATCGCCTTCGAATCGCTGATCAAGCTGATCGCACTGGGCGGTGTCGGGCTGTACGCCTTGTATGGCGTGTTCGACGGCCCGCAACAGCTGGAACTGTGGCTGTTGCAGAACCAGACCGCCCTCGCCTCGCTGCACACGCCGTTGCAGGAAGGCCCCTGGCGCACCCTGCTGCTGGTGTTCTTCGCCTCGGCGATTGTCATGCCGCACATGTATCACATGACCTTCACTGAAAACCTCAACCCGCGCTCGCTGGTCAGCGCCAGTTGGGGGCTGCCACTGTTTCTGCTGTTGATCAGCCTCGCTGTTCCACTGATCCTCTGGGCCGGGCTCAAACTCGGGGCCACGACCAGCCCGGAATACTTCACCCTCGGGATCGGTATCGCGGCCAACAGCAAGTCGTTGGCCCTGCTCGCCTATATCGGTGGACTGTCGGCGGCCAGCGGGCTGATCATCGTGACTACGCTGGCGCTGTCCGGCATGGCCCTCAACCATCTGGTGCTGCCGCTTTATCAGCCGCCAGCCGAGGGCAACATCTACCGCTGGCTGAAGTGGACGCGACGCGGGCTGATCGTGGCGATCATTGCCTTGGGTTACGGCTTCTATCTGCTGCTCGGTGCCCAGCAGGATCTGGCCAATCTCGGCATCGTCGCTTTCGTTGCGACGCTGCAATTCCTGCCGGGCGTACTGTCGGTGCTTTACTGGCCGACCGCCAACCGGCGAGGCTTCATCGCAGGCCTGCTGGCCGGCATTGCGGTCTGGGCAGTCAGCATGCTGCTGCCGCTGATCGGCAACCTGCAGGGCTTTTATATCCCCTGGCTGAACATGATCTACGTGCTGGACGACACCAGCTGGCACATGGCAGCTATCGCGTCTCTCGCGGCCAACGTGTTGTTGTTCACCCTGATATCCCTGTTCACCAATGCCAGCCCTGAAGAAGTCGGTGCAGCCGAGGCCTGCGCGGTCGATAACGTGCGCCGACCGCAACGCCGTGAACTGCATGCCGTGTCGCCCCAGGAATTCGCCACCCAACTGGCCAAGCCGCTGGGCGCGAAAGCCGCACAGAAGGAAGTCGAACAGGCGCTGCGCGATCTGTACCTGCCATTCGACGAGCGCCGTCCTTATGCCCTGCGCCGCCTGCGCGACAGGATCGAGGCCAACCTGTCCGGGTTGATGGGGCCAAGTGTCGCCCAGGACATGGTGGAAACCTTCCTGCCGTACAAATCGGGCAGCGAAAAATATGTCACCGAAGACATACATTTTATTGAAAGCCGTCTTGAGGACTACCACTCGCGCCTGACCGGCCTTGCTGCCGAACTCGACGCCCTGCGCCGCTACCACCGCCAGACCCTGCAGGAACTGCCGATGGGTGTGTGCTCGCTGGCCGAAGATCAGGAGATCCTGATGTGGAACAGGGCGATGGAAGAGCTGACCGGCATCGTCGCCCAGCGCGTGGTCGGTTCGCGACTGGAAACCATTGCCGAACCCTGGAAAAGCCTGCTTACCGGCTTTGCCAGCCTGCCCGATGAGCACCTGCACAAGCAGAAACTCGGTCTGGACGGCCAGACCCGCTGGCTAAACCTGCACAAGGCGGCCATCAACGAGCCTCTCGCCCCTGGCAACAGTGGCCTGGTGGTGCTGGTCGAGGACCTGACCGACACGCAGATGCTTGAAGACAAGCTGGTGCACTCAGAGCGGCTGGCCAGCATTGGTCGACTGGCAGCAGGCGTGGCGCACGAGATCGGCAACCCGATCACCGGCATTGCCTGCCTCGCGCAAAACCTGCGTGAAGAGCGTGAAGAAGACGGCGAACTGAAAGAAATCAGCAGTCAGATACTTGAACAGACCAAACGTGTGTCGCGCATTGTCCAGTCATTGATGAGCTTTGCCCACGCGGGGGCTCATCAGCACAGCGACGAGGCCGTTTGTCTGGCTGTGGTGGCTCAGGATGCTATTGGTCTGCTGGCGCTGAACCGGCGCAATTTCGAAGTACACTTCTATAACCTGTGCAACCCCGAACATTGGGCTGTCGGCGACCCGCAGCGCTTGGCACAAGTGCTGATCAACCTGCTCTCCAATGCCCGCGATGCGTCCCCGGCAGGCAGTGCGGTCAGGGTCAGAAGCGAAGTATCCGAGCACACGGTGGACCTGATCGTCGAAGACGAAGGCAGTGGGATTTCAAAGGCAATCATGGACCGATTGTTCGAGCCGTTTTTCACTACCAAGGAGCCTGGCGAAGGAACCGGACTTGGCCTCGCGCTGGTCTATTCCATCGTTGAAGAGCATTATGGACAAATCACTATCGACAGCCCGGCCGATCCCGAGCAGCAGCGTGGAACCCGTATTCGGGTGACCTTGCCACGTCATGTCGACGCGACGTCCACCGTGAACTGAGACCGTCGAGAGAACTGAATCAATGCCGCATATTTTGATCGTCGAAGACGAAACGATTATCCGCTCAGCCCTGCGTCGCCTGCTTGAACGCAATCAGTATGAAGTCAGTGAAGCCGGCTCCGTTCAGGAAGCTCAGGAGCGCTTCAGCATTCCGTCTTTTGATCTGATCGTCAGCGACCTGCGCCTGCCAGGCGCGCCGGGTACCGAACTGATCAAGCTCGGCGAAGGCAAACCGGTGCTGATCATGACCAGTTACGCCAGCCTGCGCTCAGCGGTCGATTCGATGAAGATGGGGGCAGTGGATTACATCGCCAAACCCTTCGATCACGATGAAATGCTGCAGGCAGTCTCGCGAATCCTGCGTGATCGCCAGACGGTCAAGGGGCTTCAGGACGAGCGTAACGCCCTTGCCAAGGCTAACGGTGCTGAAAAAGGCCCGGCACAGAATAATAATGGCGAGATAGGCATTATCGGTTCTTGCCCGCCCATGCTGGATCTCTACAGCAAGATCCGCAAAGTGGCACCGACCGATTCCAATGTCCTGGTTCAGGGCGAGTCGGGCACCGGTAAAGAACTGGTCGCCCGCGCCCTGCACAACCTGTCACGCCGTGCCAAGGCGCCGATGATTTCGGTCAACTGTGCGGCCATCCCTGAATCGCTGATCGAGTCTGAATTGTTCGGTCACGAGAAAGGCGCATTCACCGGTGCCAGTGCAGGTCGTGCTGGTCTGGTTGAAGCTGCTGACGGAGGCACGCTGTTTCTCGATGAAATCGGCGAGCTGCCTCTGGAAGCCCAGGCACGCCTGCTGCGCGTTTTGCAGGAAGGCGAGATTCGTCGTGTCGGCTCGGTGCAATCGCAAAAGGTCGACGTACGCCTGATTGCCGCAACCCACCGCGACCTCAAGACACTGGCCAAAAATGGCGAGTTTCGTGAAGACCTGTTCTACCGCCTGCACGTCATCGCCCTGAAACTCCCCGCCCTGCGCGAGCGTGGCAGCGACATTCTGGAAATCGCCCGTGCGTTTCTGGTACGTCAGAGCGCCAAGGTCGGTCGCGACGACCTGAAGTTTTCCCCCGACGCCGAACAAGCCATTCGCCATTACAGTTGGCCAGGCAACGTACGCGAACTGGAAAATGCGGTGGAGCGCTCGGTGATCCTGTGCGAAAACCCGGAAATCACCGCAGACCTGCTGGGCATCGACATCGAGCTCGACGGTCTGGATGACGACGAGTACATGGGCATGGCACCGCTGCCGGGGTCTTCCAGCTCGACGGGCAATGAGCCAGCCGAAGACCTGTCGCTTGAGGACTATTTCCAGCACTTCGTTCTGGAGCATCAGGACCACATGACTGAAACCGAACTGGCGCGCAAACTGGGCGTCAGCCGCAAGTGTCTGTGGGAACGTCGTCAGCGTCTGGGCATTCCGCGTCGCAAGGGCGTCGCCAACGAGACGTAAAAAGCGGCAAAAGGCTCTGGCACGCGGTGCGCAGAGCGGGTAGAAACTGTTACCGCAAACACTTCACGTAACAAAAGCCGGGTCTTACGGTAACGCAGACCCGGCTTTTTTATGCCAGCAACAACCGCCTTTCGCCCGCAAACGCCCGGTTTACGGGGCTTCGCAAAAGTTGGCACAGCTTCTGCTATATGCTTAGTACAAGAAAAACAACAAGCAGTACGACACCCATAATAAAAACAACACGAATCGACTCACGCATAACAAGAACAACACGGCGGAGGCGCAGCTAACTGATTCTTTTGGAGAGGAGTTGTATTTGGGGCTTGCCCCGCAACCAGGCCGAGAACAACAAAAACTACCCTTAGGTAGAGCCTGAACTGGTTGGATCGGATGATCATTGCAACGCAGCGACCAAAGCAATCCGTTTGCTCTTGACTCCCGATTGGGAGGTTTCACAGACGAAGGTCTCGTGAATGGGCACTCAACAAAAACAAGAAGCCCATACAGAAAACAATAATAAAGAGCACACACTTTGGGGGAGCTTCGGCTCCCCCAGTAGCTTCCCCAGCGTTAATACGCGCCATCGTTTGCCCTTCCGCGACAGCTTCCTACACCATCCCCCGACTAAATGCTAGAATCCCCGCCCATCATGCGGTCATTCCACGTTTTTGGCCGAATATTCCTTCAAACAGTGCATCCCATGCTGAAGAAGTTGTTCCAGTCATTTCGTTCCCCACTGCGCAAACCGCAGCAACATACGCGTACCACGCCTGAAGTGCTCAATAGCAGCCAGCATTCGCTGCAACGCAGCCAGTTCAGCCGTTATGCCGTTAATATCGTCGAGCGCCTGCAGAACGCCGGCTACCAGGCCTATCTGGTCGGCGGCTGCGTACGCGACATGATGCTCAATATCACGCCCAAGGATTTCGACGTCGCCACCAGCGCCACGCCGGAACAAGTGCGTGCCGAATTCCGTAATGCGCGAATCATTGGCCGCCGGTTCAAGCTGGTGCATATCCATTTCGGTCGTGAAATCATCGAAGTGGCGACCTTCCGCGCCAATCATCCCCAGGATGACAAAGAAGAGGACAGCAACCAGTCCTCGCGCAATGAAAGCGGGCGCATTCTGCGTGACAACGTGTACGGCACGCTTGAAGAGGACGCCCAGCGTCGCGACTTCACGATCAACGCGCTGTATTACGATCCGGTCAGCGAGCGTGTTCTGGATTACGCCAATGGCGTACACGACATTCGTAACCGTCTGATCCGCCTGATCGGCGACCCCGAGCAACGCTACAAGGAAGACCCGGTGCGCATGCTGCGTGCGGTGCGCTTTGCTGCCAAGCTGGACTTCGGCATCGAAAAGCACAGCGCCCAACCGATTCGCTCGCTGGCACCGATGCTGCGCGATATTCCGTCGGCACGCCTGTTCGAAGAAGTGCTCAAACTGTTCCTCTCCGGGCATGCTGCTCCCACCTTTGAAATGCTGGTGGACCTTGAACTGTTCGAACCGCTGTTCCCGGCCAGTTCCAAGGCGCTGGAATACAACCCGACCTACACCCATACACTGATCAGCAATGCCCTGATCAACACCGACCTGCGCATCAAGCAGAACAAACCGGTCACGCCGGCATTCCTGTTTGCCGCGCTGCTCTGGCCTGCCCTGCCGGCCAAGGTACTGCGCGCCCAGGAGCGCGGCATGCCGCCGATTGCAGCCATGCAGGAGGCCGCTCACGAACTGATTATCGAGCAATGCCAGCGCATCGCGATTCCAAAGCGCTTCACGCTGCCGATCCGCGAGATCTGGGATATGCAGGAGCGCCTGCCGCGCCGTTCGGGCAAACGTGCAGACCTGTTGCTGGACAACTCAAGGTTCCGTGCGGGTTACGATTTCCTCCTGTTGCGTGAAGCTGCGGGCGAGCAGACCGATGGTCTGGGCCAGTGGTGGACCGATTATCAGGACTGCAACGACAGCGAACGCCGCGACATGATTCGTGACCTGAGTAACAAGCCCGAAGCGGCGGGCGCAGCGCCACGCAAGCGTCGTCGTAACAGCGGTGCCAAACGCAAGCGCACCACCGGCGAGGCGCAAAGCGGTGAATGAACCGCTGTTGACCATTGAACGCGTTTACATCGGCCTGGGCAGCAATCTTGCTGACCCGGCCGAGCAACTGCGCAGTGCCCTCAAGGCAATGGCGCAACTACCCGATTGTGAACTGACCGGCGTGTCTTCGTTCTATGTCAGCGACTCGTTGCTGCCCGGCCAGCCGCGCTTTACCAACGCCGTCGCAGCACTCGACACTACCCTGACGCCACTGACCCTGCTTGACGCGCTACAGGCCATCGAGCTGGATCAGGGCCGCGAACGCCATGAACGCTGGGGGCCTCGCACGCTGGACCTCGACATTCTGCTGTTCGGCAATCGCCTGATCGATGAACCGCGCCTCAAGGTGCCGCATTACCATATGCAGGCGCGGGCATTCGTGCTGTACCCGCTGGCAGAGCTGGCCCCAGGCCTGACGCTGGCCGACGGACGCGAACTCGATCATCTACTCGAAGACTGCCCGTTTACGGGCCTTGAACGCCTGCCCGCCGAGGCGTAAAGCCTGTCTGTCACCGCACATGTGTAACCGGTCCGACGCACAGGTAACACCTTCAATTGACTTCATGCCCCCTCCTCACGAAGATAGGCCTCCCGCCGCCGCACCACAGGCGAACGGGCGCGAAACAGGCCTTTGCAAAACACCGCGACACGACGGTGTGCCTGCTTTTCCAGGATGACTCTCACGCGCTGAACACCCGTCTTCACAGCGCCTGATGGAGGACTTTACATGCCGAACATAACCGTTACGTCGCTGCTGGCCATGAAACAGAAAGGTGAGAAAATCACCATGCTGACCTGCTACGACGCAACCTTCGCACACACGGCCTCCCAGGCGGGTGTCGAAGTGCTGCTGATAGGCGACTCGCTGGGCATGGTCCTGCAGGGTCACGACAGCACCCTGCCCGTCACGACCGCCGAAACCGCGTACCACGTTGCCTGTGTGAAGCGCGGTAATCAGGGCGCGATGATTCTTGCTGACCTGCCGTTCATGGCCAACGCCACGCTGGAGCAAACCTTCATCAACAGCGCGACGCTGATGCAGGCAGGTGCGCACATGATCAAGGTCGAAGGCGCTGCATGGCTTGGCGAGTCGATCCGTTTGCTGGCAGAACGCGGCATCCCGGTGTGCGCACACATGGGCCTGACGCCGCAGGCAGTCAACGTACTGGGCGGCTATAAGGTTCAGGGTCGACTGGAAGCACAGGCACGGCAGATGCGTGCCGACGCGATCGCGCTGGAACAGGCGGGCGCAGCGATGATCCTGTTGGAGTGTGTGCCGAGCGAACTCGCCGAAGAAATCACCCAGGCGGTGAAAATTCCGGTCATCGGTATTGGCGCAGGCAGCGCTACCGACGGCCAGGTACTGGTGCTGCACGACATGCTGGGCCTGTCCATCAGCGGGCGCGTACCCAAATTCGTGAAAAACTTCATGACCGGTCAGCCCGATATCCAGTCGGCTATTCAGGCCTACGTGGCCGCGGTCAAAGACGTCAGCTTTCCAGCAACTGAACACGGATTCTCGGCATGAACACAGTAAAGACCGTACAGGAACTGCGCGCCGCCGTTGCGCGGGCACGCAGCGAAGGCAAGCGGATCGCGTTGACGCCGACCATGGGCAACCTGCACAGCGGCCACGCCGCACTGGTCGCCAAGGCGGCCCAACGTGCCGACTTCGTGGTCGCCACCATTTTCGTCAATCCGCTGCAGTTCGGCCCCAACGAAGACTTGGCCACTTACCCTCGCACCCTGGCGGCCGATCAGGAAAAACTTCTGCAGGCCGGGTGCAACCTGCTGTTCACCCCAAGCGTCGAGGAAATGTACCCGCACGGCATGGCCGATCAGACGCTGGTCAGCGTGCCACACCTGTCGCAAGGCCTGTGCGGTGCGAGCCGTCCCGGCCATTTCGAGGGCGTTGCTACGGTCGTCAGCAAGCTCTTCAACATGGTGCAGCCAGACCTGGCGATTTTCGGCGAAAAAGACTTCCAGCAGCTGGCGGTGATTCGCGCCATGGTCCGTGACCTGAACATGCCGATCCAGATCATCGGAGAACCTACCGTGCGTGCCGACGACGGTTTGGCGCTGTCTTCGCGTAACGGTTATCTGAATGAAGCTCAGCGCGCTGCGGCACCCGCGCTGTATCAGGCCATCCGCCAGACCGCCGACGCGATCAGCGCAGGCGAGCAGGATTTCGACGCACTGCTGACGAGCAAGAAGCAGCAACTGGAGGCAGCCGGTTTTCGTATCGATTATCTGGAAATACGTGACGCCACCAGCCTGCGTCCGACCACTGCCGAAAATCGCGACTTGGTCATCCTCGCCGCCGCATTCCTGGGTAAAACCCGCCTGATCGACAATCTGCACCTGACCAGAAGCTGACGGGATGCGCCGGGGCAATGAACTAAGCCACACCGGCAATGCCATACCGGTACAGGTTGCCTGAACCACAACCGACAGCATTTAAGCGCAAGCCCCGGTTTCTTGTGTGCGAAAAAGTACCGGGGTCGTGTAAGGCGAGGCGCAGACAAACGGGTACGCGAAGGGTAGTCTGCTATGTATAGCCCGTGAGAAAGCTTGCGACCTCGCCCCAAGAATATCCAAAGACAGAACCAGTTAAAGGAAACCCGCAGCGATGGCGTACTACCGCAATCCTTCCGATGTGACCGCTCTGCCCGCCTGGCAAGCGTTGAGCAAACACCGCCAGTCCATGCAGAATTTCAGCATGCGCGAAGCGTTCAATTCTGATCCGCAGCGCTTCAGCCAATTCACCCTCAGCAGCGCCGGCCTGTTTCTCGACTACTCCAAAAACCTGATCACCACCGAAACCCGTGATCTGTTGGTCAGCCTGGCGGGCGAAGTGAACCTCAAGGACGCGATCAAGGCTCAATACGAAGGCGAGCTGGTCAACTCATCCGAAGGTCGCCCGGCGCTGCACACCGCGCTGCGCCGGCCAGTCGGCGACAAGTTGAAGGTCAACGGCGTCGATGTTATGCCGGACGTACACCGCGTACTCAATCAGATGACCGAACTGGTCGGCCGAATTCACGACGGTCTGTGGCGCGGTTACACCGAAAAGCCGATCACCGACGTGGTGAACATCGGCATCGGCGGCTCGTTCCTCGGCCCGGAGCTGGTCTCCGAAGCGCTGGTGGCCTACGCGCACAAAGGTGTGCGTTGCCATTACCTGGCGAACATCGATGGCAGCGAGTTTCATGAACTGTCGATGAAAATTCGCGCCGAGACCACGCTGTTCATCGTCTCGTCGAAGTCCTTCAACACGCTGGAAACCCTGAAAAACGCTCAGGCTGCACGCGCTTGGTACCTGGCGCAGGGCGGCTCCGAAGTTGAACTGCATCGCCACTTCATCGCGGTTTCCAGCAACAACGCGGCGGCCGTAGCCTTCGGCATCCGTGAAGAAAACATCTTCCCGATGTGGGACTGGGTTGGCGGTCGCTATTCGCTGTGGTCGGCCATCGGCCTGCCTATCGCGCTGGCTATCGGCATGTCCAACTTCAAGGAACTGCTGTCCGGCGCCTATACGATGGACCAGCATTTCCAGAGCGCCCCTTTCGAACAGAACATGCCGGTGCTGCTGGCGCTGCTGGGTGTCTGGTACGGCAACTTCTGGAATGCGCAAAGCCACGCGATCCTGCCGTACGACCACTACCTGCGTAACATCACCAAACACCTGCAACAACTGGACATGGAGTCCAACGGCAAGAGCGTCCGTCAGGACGGTACGCCAACCGCCACCGACACCGGCCCGGTCATCTGGGGTGGCGTGGGTGCCAACGGTCAGCACGCTTATCACCAGTTGCTGCATCAAGGCACACAGATGATTCCAGCCGACTTCATTGTGCCGATCGTCAGCTTCAACCCGGTTGCCGACCATCACCAGTGGCTGTACGCGAACTGCCTGTCACAAAGCCAGGCTCTGATGATGGGCAAGACCCGCGCCGAAGCCGAAGCCGAGCTGCGCGAGAAGGGTATGAGCGAGGAAGAGGTGCAGAAACTGGCACCGCACAAGGTCATCCCCGGTAACCGTCCGAGCAACACCCTGGTGGTCGAACGCATCAGCCCTCGTCGTCTTGGCGCACTGGTGGCGATGTATGAGCACAAGGTGTTCGTGCAGAGCGTGATCTGGGGCACCAATGCCTTTGACCAATGGGGCGTGGAACTGGGCAAGGAGATGGGCAAGGCCGTGTACCAGCGTCTGACCGGCGGCACCGAAGAGCCGGCTGACGATGCATCGACCCAAGGGCTGATCAACTACTTCCGCGGCCGTCACCGCGGCTGATTTGTCCCTCTCATGGTTACGACCATCGTTCCCACGCTCTGCGTGGGAATGCCGTTCGTGACGCTCTGCGTCATAAAGAGGAAGCAAAGCGTCCAGAACTGCATGCCGACGCGGAGCGTCGGCACGATAGTCAGCCAGGCGATGAGCGCTCCGCGCTTCGAACGAGCTTCAGTCAGTTTTATCCACGCCCTCCCCGATGCACGAGCACGACATGGAATTCATCCGCACCCGCATCGAAACCCAGGTCATCAGCCTTACCGGCCTGGCCCTGGGCCAGCTGGATCTGGAGAACCCCAAGGGTGACCCCGGTCTGTTTGGTCCTCAGGCAGTGTGCTGGAAGGTACACGGCGACTTCACCAGCATGCTGGTCGGCGGCATCAGCGCCTTGATGTTGCAGGCTTTGCACCCGCTGGCACTGGCGGGCATCTGGGACCACTCCAACTTTCGTCAGGACATGCTCGGCCGCCTGCGGCGCACCGGGCAGTTTCTGTCCGGCACTACCTACGGCTCCACGCGAGATGCCAACTGGCTGATCGACAAGGTGCGCAACATTCATCTCAATATCGTCGGCACCGCGCCCGATGGCCGGCCGTATGCCGCCAGCGATCCGGATTTGCTGACCTGGGTGCATGTGGCCGAAGTCAGCAGCTTTCTCGCAGCCCACTTGCGCTACCTCAACCCGGATATGTCGCTCGCCGATCAGGACGCGTACTACGCTGAAACAGCGCTGGTTGCCGAACGGCTCGGGGCTCGTAATGTTCCGCGCTCCCGTCAGGCCATCGCTGATTATCTGGCAGACATTCGCGGGCAACTGGTATGTGACGAACGCAGTCACGAAGTGCTGCGCCTGCTGCTCGATGCCCCTGCGCCAAACTGGCTGGCCAAGCCTTTCGGTGTGTTGATGATGCGTGCCGGTATCGACTTGCTGCCGGACTGGGCCAGCGAAATGCTCGACATTACCCAGGGTCCCGTGCAGCGCCGGATAATCCGCCTGGGCGTCAACAACACCGCGCCCATTTTGCGTTGGGCCGTACGGGACGGATCAGCGCAACGTGCCAGACGCCGCATGGACGTTACGTAAAGGTTTTCGGCAAAACGTGACCGAGCGGTTCACGGTTGGAACCTGCCTGCCTATCTGTGCCACCATGAGCTCTCAATAACAATGAGGATCAGCACCATGCAGGACGTCGTTATCGTCGCCGCCACCCGTACCGCCGTCGGCAGTTTTCAGGGTTCTCTGGCTGCCATTGCTGCTGTAGATCTTGGCGCTGCAGTCATTCGTCAACTGCTGGTGCAGACCGGCGTGGACGGCGCGCAAGTCGATGAAGTCATCATGGGCCAGGTGCTGACCGCCGGCGCAGGCCAGAACCCGGCGCGGCAGGCCGCCATCAAGGCGGGCCTGCCCTTCTCGGTACCGGCCATGACCCTGAACAAAGTCTGCGGCTCGGGTCTCAAGGCACTGCACCTGGCGACCCAGGCGATTCGCTGCGGTGATGCCGAGGTCATCATTGCTGGCGGCCAGGAAAACATGAGCCTGTCCAACTACGTACTACCGGGCGCACGCACCGGTTTGCGCATGGGCCACACCAGCATGGTCGACACCATGATCACTGATGGTCTGTGGGATGCATTCAATGACTACCACATGGGCATCACCGCCGAGAACCTGGCGCAGCAGTACGACATCAGCCGTGAAGCCCAGGATCAGTTCGCTGCCCTGTCTCAGCAAAAAGCGATTGCGGCTATTGAAGGCGGGCGCTTCGTCGATGAGATCACCCCGATCCTGATCCCTCAGCGCAAGGGCGAGCCATTATCATTCGCCACTGACGAACAGCCCCGCGCGGGCACCACGGCCGAAACACTCGGCAAACTCAAACCTGCGTTCAAGAAGGACGGCACCGTCAGCGCTGGTAATGCGTCTTCGCTCAACGACGGTGCCGCCGCCGTGATGCTGATGAGCGCGGCCAAAGCCGAGCAGTTGGGCCTGCCAGTGCTGGCGCGCGTCGCCGCGTACGCCAACGCAGGTGTCGACCCGGCCATCATGGGCATCGGCCCGGTCAGTGCAACCCGGCGCTGCCTGGACAAGGCTGGCTGGACGCTGGACGAGCTGGACCTGATCGAAGCCAACGAAGCCTTTGCCGCACAGTCGCTGTCGGTCGGCAAGGAACTGGGGCTGGACCCGCAAAAGCTCAACGTCAATGGTGGCGCCATCGCCCTTGGCCACCCGATTGGCGCGTCGGGCTGCCGCGTGCTGGTGACGTTGCTGCACGAGATGATCAGGCGCGATGCGAAGAAGGGCCTGGCCACGCTGTGCATCGGCGGTGGCCAGGGGGTTGCCCTCGCGCTGGCACGCTGAGGGCGCTTACTATCTTAATCAGGCGCCTGCGGGCGCCACTTCCATGTCCACCGGCTCTGGACGCTTGATCAGCGCGTAGACCACGCCGGTCAGCACGCTACCGGCGATAATCGCCAGCAGATACAACAGCGCATGGTTGATGGCGTTGGGGATCAGCATCACAAACAGGCCGCCGTGTGGCGCCATCAGTTTGCAGCCGAAGTACATCGACAATGCACCGGTCAGCGCGCCACCCACGACACTGGCCGGAATCACCCGCAACGGATCCTTGGCGGCAAACGGAATGGCGCCTTCGGAAATAAAGCACAGCCCCAGCACGAACGCCGCCTTGCCTGCCTCTCGCTCGCTCTGGGCAAACTTGCGACGGGCCAGAATCGTGGCGATACCCATACCGATGGGCGGCACCATACCGGCAGCCATGGCAGTGGCCATCGGCGCGTAGCTCTGGGACGCCAGCAGACCGACCGAGAACGCATAGGACGCCTTGTTGATCGGCCCGCCAAGGTCGACGCACATCATTGCACCCAGCACCACGCCCAGCAGAATGGCGTTGGTGGTACCCATGCTGTCGAGGAAGTGTGTCAACGCTTCCAGCATGCCCGCAACCGGCTTGCCGACCACGTAGATCATCACCAGACCGGTGAACAGGCTCGACAGCAACGGGATGATCAGAATCGGCTTGAGCGCTTCGACGCTGGCTGGCAGGCGTGCATAGCGGTTGATCGCCGCAGCGCTGTAACCGGCCAGAAAACCGGCAATGATACCGCCAATGAAGCCGGCACCCAGCGTACTCGCCAGCAGACCACCGATCATGCCAGGCGCAAGCCCCGGGCGATCAGCAATCGAATACGCGATGTAACCGGCCAGCAACGGCACCATGAGTTTGAACGCAGCTTCCCCGCCGATCTGCATCAAGGCTGCCGCCAGCGTGCCTTGCTCTTTGAACGCGGTAATGCCGAACACAAACGACAGGGCGATCAATAGACCGCCTGCCACCACCATCGGCAGCATGAACGAAACACCGGTCAGCAAGTGCTTGTACACACCCGCCTTTTCTTGCCTGGCAGGTGATTGGGCAGCAGCCTCGTCGGACTCGACCTGGCCTTCTGCCAAGGCTTTTTTCAACGTTGCTTCGGACTGCTTGAGCGCGATCCCGGTGCCACAACGGTAGATTTTCTTGCCGGCAAAACGATCAGTATTGACTTCGATATCTGCCGCCAGCAGCACCACGTCAGCCTCGGCAATGGCCTTGGCGCTGAGCGGGTTGCGCGCGCCGACCGAGCCCTGGGTTTCGACTTGCAGGTCGTAATTCAGACGCTTGGCTGCTTGCTGGATGGCTTCGGCGGCCATGAACGTGTGCGCAACCCCGGTCGGGCAGGCGGTGATCGCAACAATGCGCGGCTGCGCACCGGAGCTATCGGTTGCTTGAGGGGTGACCGCCTCAGACGCCGCATGCACCTGCGCCTCTCGCTCGGCGCGTTGCAGAAAACCGTCGACGTCCTGCAACGCATGGGCAGGCGAATCCTGAAAAAGACGTTTGCCGACAAAGCGGCCCAAATCCACAGGACCGGTATTGACCACCAGAACGAGGTCGGCGGCTTCGATGTCCTGAGCGGACAACTGCTGGTCCGACTTGTTGGGATCGATGATTTCGACGCTGGTTTCCCAGCCCTGGCGCAATGCCGCCGCTTCAAGCAATCGTGCGCTGAGTACGCTGCTGACCTTGCCGTTCGGGCAGGCCGTAACTATGGCTAACTTCATGACGATCCTCTCTTATTGTTCTGAAAGGCTGCGTACAGTGACGCCGCCTTCAAGCCGTTTGAGTTGCGCGGCATCGGTGATACCGAAACCGATCTGGGTCACTGCCATAGCGGCAATCGCTGTGGCAGTGCGCAAGGTCTTCTGCGGCTCTTGACCGGTGATCAAGCCGTGCACCATGCCTGCCAGCAGCGAGTCACCCGCACCGACCGTGCTGGCCACCGTGACCTTGGGCGGCAGCGAGTGCAGCGCCACACTTGGACTGAACCAGTGCACGCCTTCAGAGCCCTGAGAGATCACCACATGCTCGATGCCCTGCGTGTGCAGGCGAGCAGCCACTTCGGCTTGCGCGGCGATGGAAATGATCGGTGCGTCGAGCGCATCGGCCAGTTCTTCGGTGTTGGGCTTGATCAGCCACGGCCCGGCGGTAAGACCGGCGCGCAGGGCCAGGCCGCTGCTGTCCAGCGCTACTTTCAGACCGAGGTCCTTGAGCATCACCAACAGTTTGTGCAGCCACTCCGGCGTGACACCACGCGGCAGGCTGCCAGCAACCACGACAACATCGAAACCTGATGCAATCTGTTGCACACGGGCGAACAGCGCTTGCTGTGCCTCTTCACTGACCTGCGGGCCAGGGCCGTTCAGGTCGGTGATGCGGCCACTGCCTTCGGCCAGCTTGATATTGCTGCGGGTTTCTCCCGGCACACGGACGAACTCGTCAACAAAGTTGCGACGTTCGAATAACGCCTCGAACGCTTGCTGGTTGTCGACACCGAGAAAACCGGCAACGGTCAGGTCGTGACCCAGGTCAGCCAGCACCTGCGCCACATTCAGGCCTTTGCCCGCTGCGTGAGTGAGCATTGCATTGCTGCGGTTGACCTGGCCCAGTTCCAGCTGGCCCAACTGCACAGTCAGGTCCAGCGCCGGGTTCATGGTCAGGGTAAGAATCTTAGCCATTACACAGCCTCCACAAGCGCGCGAACTTCGGCAGCGCTGCCCGCCGTCAGCGCATTTTGCGCCAGTTGTTGCGCGCTGCTCAGGGTCAGTTCACGCACGCACGCCTTGACCTCGCCAATGCTGCGCGCCGAGACACTCAATTCATCCACGCCCAGCCCGACCAGAATCGGCACCGCCAGCGGGTCGGCGGCCAGTTCGCCGCACACACCCACCCATTTGCCGTTGGCATGCGCAGCGCGCACGGTCATGTCGATCAGTTGCAGCACCGATGGGTGCAGGCCGTCAGCCTGGGCCGACAGCGTCGGGTGACCACGGTCGATGGCCATGGTGTATTGCGTCAGGTCATTGGTGCCGATGCTGAAGAAGTCCACTTCCTTCGCCAGCACCGGGGCAATCAGAGCCGCCGATGGCACTTCGATCATGATCCCCAGTTGCAGGTCGCTGACCGGAATCTCCTCGCGCAACCGCTCGGTCATTTCCCGCGCCTGACGCCACTCTTCAAGCGTGCCGATCATTGGGAACATGATGCGCAGCGGGCCGCTGTCTGCCGCGCGTAACAGGGCGCGCAGCTGGCTTTCCATGACATCCGGGCGTTGCAGGGTCAGGCGGATACCGCGTACGCCAAGGAACGGGTTTTCTTCTTTGGCGATCGGCCAGTAAGGCAGTGGTTTGTCGCCACCCACGTCCAGCGTACGCACCACCAGCGGACGGCCACCCAGATCAGTCAGCACGCGACGGTATTCAGCTTCCTGCGTGGCTTCATCGGGGGCCTGAGAATGCGCCATGAACAGCAGCTCGGTGCGTAGCAGGCCAACGCCTTCCGCGCCCTGCTCCACAGCCGCTGGCGTCCCGGTGCTGTCGCCGATATTGGCGAACACTTCGACGGCATGCCCATCACGCGTCACAGCAGGCTCCATACGCGCTGCCGCTGCGGCCTTGAGGCGCTCTTCGCGGGCATCACGGTCCTGAGCGGCGCGCTGCAGGGTTGCTTCGTCAGGTGCGACGGTGAGCCGCCCGCGCTGGCTGTCGAGCAGCAGCACGGTGCCTGGCTTGAGCAGCAACACCTCGTCACCAGCACCGACCAATGCGGGAATGCCTAACGCACGCGCCACGATGGCACTGTGCGCGGTCGCGCCGCCACGGGCGGTGAGGATGCCAGCGACCTGCGCCGGGTCCAGACGGGCTACGTCGGATGGGCCGACTTCGTCCATCACCAGAATGTAAGGTTCGTCCGGGGCCGCAACGGTTTCGACGCCGCAGATCTGCGCCAGCACGCGACGCCCCACATCACGCAGGTCGGCGGCACGCTCGGCCAGCAGTGCGTCCTGCAGTTGTTCCTGCTGAACGGCAGCGGTCTCGATGACCATGGCCCAGGCCGCAGCCGCACTTTCGTCGTTGTTGAGGCGCGCCTCGACTTCGTTGGTCAGTTCCGGGTCTTCGAGCATCTCCTGGTGGGTGATGAAGATTTCCCGGATGGCCTTGGACTTGCTGCGCTGAATGAGGTTTTCGATGTCGCTGCGGACTTCACCGATCGCCTTGTGCAGACGCTCGCGTTCGGCAGCCACAGACTCACCCTGCTGCGGATAATCAAAGCTTTGCAGCACCTGAACGTGGGCCGGGCCGATAGCAATGCCCGGCGAAGCAGGCACGGCCTGCAACACGCTGCCAGCAGCCGGGGCGTTGAGCGGCTTTGCTACAGCAGCAGGCGCTGGTGCAGCCTGAGCCTCTGAAGCAACGGGCAACGGTTCGACTTCTTCACCCAGGCCCTGCTCTACCGCGGCGATCAGGGCAGGCAACGCGTCGTTGGCAATCGTCGGTTCGGCAATGAACTCCAGCGTCTGACCACGGCGTGCGCCGAGGCTGAGCAGCTTGCTCAGGCTCTTGGCCGACACCGCAGATTCGCCGCTTTCCAGCACGCGCATACGGATCTCGCCGTCAAACTCTTTGGCCAGTTGCGCCAGTATCTTCGCCGGACGGGCGTGCAGGCCGTGGGCGTTGGCCAGCTGGACGCGCTGGGTCGGCCATTCGGCAGGCACTTCGCCGCCCAGCGCTTCCAGTACAACACGACTGTTGGTGGCGTGGCCCAACTCATGACCACGGCCTTCGATCAGCAACAGGCACAGACGCTCCAGCAGCGCCTGATGCGCCTCACCCAGACTGGCGAGACAGAACAGACCGGTCAGCGGCTGGCCCAGATAGCGGATAGGTTTGTCCGGCGTGACGAACGCCAGACCGGGACGCTTGACCGTTTGCTCGCTGTGCAGCCACCACAGGCCATCACCCAGCGACAACGCTTCAACCTGCTGCAGCACGGCAGCGAACCCGTTGCTCACGCAGTCGGCTTTGCGCAGCAGGCGTGCGCCGCGCCAGACCAGTTCTTCAAAATCGTCGGCCGATACGCCGAGGCTGATCATCTGTGCGTCGAGCGCCAGTTCCTGAGGTGCGCCCTGCAACAATTTGAGCAGGTCTTCCGGCGTCCTGGCTTCGCGCAGCGCCTGGCCCAGATCCTCTTCACCCAATGCGCGGGTCAGCAGTTGCAGCAGACGCAAGTGCTCATCGGACTTGGCCGCAATACCAATCGCCAGATAGACCATTTGCCCGTCGCCCCAGTCCACCCCTTCGGGGAACTGCATCAGACGCACACCGGTGGTAACCACCAGATCGCGGGTTTCGGGAGTGCCGTGCGGGATGGCGATGCCCTGACCGAGAAAGGTCGAGCCCTGCTGCTCACGGCTCATCAGCCCGGTGAGGTAGCCCTCGGCAACCAGTCCATCAGCGACCAGGTGGTCGGCAATCAGCTTAAGTGCGGCAGTTTTATCCACAGCCGACCGGGCCATGGATATTTGCTCCAGAGTGAGTTCGAGCATTGCCTTGACTCCTGTGCAGCGCCAAGGCGCCACCTGATTCTTGTTTTAATGACGATCACGTGATCGACAGCTTGGGGGGATGCAAGCGATGCTTGTCCGGACATCGTATCGGACATCACTTTCATCTCGATTGCAGCAGACAACAGGCGTGCTGAATCGTTTAATCTACAATTGCCCGGCACGTTACTCGATTCTGGGGATTCATTGAAGCCCAGTCGGTCTGATCACTGTGGGACACTTCCCAAAATACTTGAAGCACATGGGAATTTCCTACGGTCTGGTGTAAAGATCATCGTCATAGCAAAAATAATTCGACTGTCCAGAGCCACTTACCTGACTAAAGGAAATTTCGGGGTGAAACTGAGCGATATCGCACGTCTGGCAGGTGTTTCTGTCACTACGGCCAGTTACGTGATCAATGGCAAGGCCGAACAACAACGCATCAGCCCGGCAACGGTCGAGCGCGTCAAGGCAGTGGTCGAGCAGCACGACTTCCGGCCCAACCCGCAAGCGGCGGGCCTGCGCAGCCGTCATAGCAAAACGCTGGGCTTCATCCTGCCGGACCTGGAAAACCCCAGCTATGCGCGCATCGCCAAACTGCTTGAACAAGGCGCGCGCAGTCTCGGCTATCAACTGCTGATTGCCAGCTCCGATGACGACCCTGTCAGCGAACTGCAGCTCTTGCAGCTTTTCCGTGCGCGACGTTGCGATGCACTGCTGGTCGCCAGTTGCTTGCCACCTGATGACGACAGCTACCGCGACTTGCAGCTCAAGGGCATGCCGATCATCGCCATCGACCGGGAAATGAATCCCGAATTTTTCTGCTCGGTAGTCAGCGACGACCATGACGCAAGCCTGCAACTGACTCGCAGCCTCTTGCAAACCCGACCGCGACACATCGCCCTGATAGGAGCACGCCCTGAGCTGAGCATCAGTCGCGCACGTGCCGCAGGCTTCGAACATGCACTCGACGGCTTTACCGGGGCCACCATCATCGAGCACGGCGAAGCGTTCAGCCGTCAGTGTGGCCAGCGTTTGATGACCGAGATGCTACAGCGTGAGGGGCATTTTCCCGATGCGCTGATCACCACGTCCTATGTGCTGCTGCAGGGCGTGTTCGATGTGCTGCAAAGTCAGGCACTGCAATCGACTCAATTGCATCTGGGCACCTTTGGCGATACACAACTGCTGGACTTCCTGCCGTTGCCCGTCAATGCCATGGCCCAGCAGCATCAGTTGATCGCCGACACGGCGCTGCGACTAGCCCTGGCCGCTATCGAGAAGGATACTTATCAGCCTGGTGTGCATGCCATTGCACGCGCCTTCAAGCAACGTATTCACGAGGTGTGAATGTGACGCTGATCGATACCCACACCCACCTGGACTTTGCGGACTTCGATGCCGACCGCGCCCAGGTCCTGGATAGCTGCCTGTCACTCGGCGTGCAGCGCATCGTGGTGCTTGGGGTGTATCAGCGCAACTGGCAGCGGCTGTGGGAGCTGACCGAAGCAAACCCTGCCCTGCACGCAGCTTTCGGGCTGCATCCGGTGTACATTGATGAGCACCGGACCGAACATCTGAACGAGCTGGCGGACTGGCTGACGCGTCTACAAGGCCATCCGCAGCTGTGTGCAGTGGGCGAGATCGGTCTGGATTATTACGTCGAGCATCCGGACAAGCCACGTCAGCAGGAGCTCTTTGAAGCACAACTGCAATTGGCATCAGACTTCAACCTGCCCGCCCTGCTGCATGTGCGCCGCAGCCACGCTGACGTAATTGCCGCCCTCAAACGCCACAAACTCAAACGCAGCGGCATTGTTCACGCCTTTGCAGGTAGTCGTGAAGAGGCGCGTGAATACATAAAGCTGGGTTTCAAGCTGGGCCTCGGCGGCGCAGCGACATGGCCGCAGGCGCTGCGCATGCATCGTGTCATCGCCGAGCTGCCGCTGGACAGCGTCGTGCTGGAAACCGACTCACCGGACATGGCACCTGCCATGCACCCCTACACGCGCAACAGCCCGCAGCACTTGCCTGACATTTGCCAAGCGCTCGCCGACCTGATGAAGATCCCCTCTGAGCGCCTGGCCCAGGCTAGCACCGAGAATGCCTGCGAGCTGTTCGGCTGGCCTCGTACGGCCAGCGCATAAGTCAAAATCGTTGGGTCAAAACTGCCGAGCCGAATCAGCGCAACAGAGTCCACAACGCAAATCCTGCGTACCAGACAATTGCAGCACGAACCAGCAGCTCCCAGAGCATGTCGAGACCGGTGACACCTTGCGGACCGATCACCGGCGGCGGCACCTCGCTGGCAGCGCAACCCACACGCGTAATCAGCTGTGCGGCGCTGATGTTCCAGTTGAGCAGTTCGTGCAACATCACGCGGCTCACAGCTACAAAGTTGCCGACCAGCGCAAAGCTTGCGGCGAGCAGCCTGACCGGCACCCATTCAAAGGCGTGGCGCAGTTGCCCTGCCCGCTCTACCAGTGCAGGTGTCGTGCCCTGTTCAGCGGCAAGCGCCAACAGCCTGTAGGCCAATGCCGCTACCGGGCCGAGCACGAAATACCAGAAGATCACGGCGAAGAAACTCTGAAACGCCTGCCAGAGCATGTAGCCCTGCACGCCGTGCAGCAATTGCTCGCCGTTATCTGCCTGCACACCCATGTCGCGCCCGGCCACGTGCACCGCGGCCTGCGTATCACCACGCCTGCAGGCATCACGAAACGGCCCGAGTACCGCGATCAGGTCAACCCGACCCAGGCTGTAGATCAGCACCAGCAGGTGGATAGGCAGGACCAGCCAGCCATAAGCCACCGAGCCGATGATGGTCAGCGCCAGTTGCAGCAGCAGGACAGGCACTAGAACCAGCAGCGCCAGCATGACCCAGGGACGTGTCGCCGTCCGCGGGCTGGCTTCGAGCCTGGCCAGTTCCTTCAGCCAGGGCCCGTCACGCTGAACGCGCTGACGCAGAGCCGAAAACTTCTCGACAAGAACGGCCAGCAGTAGCACCAGAAAACTCATTGTTCGTCCCTCACATCAATCCAGCAAAGCCGCTTGGAACCTGGCCCAGTCAAAAAAGGGGCCAGGGTCAGTCTTGCGTCCCGGCGCTATGTCACTGTGACCGCAGATGCGCTCGGGGGTGATTGCCACGAAAGCCCGACGCAATTGACGCGTCAGCTCGATCAGAGCGTCGTACTGCGCCTCGGTGAACGGCTGCTCGTCAGTTCCTTCCAGCTCAATGCCGACAGAGAAGTCATTACAGCCCTCACGCCCTTGAAAACTGGAAACCCCCGCGTGCCACGCGCGATCAAGACAGGAGACGAACTGAATGACCTCGCCATCACGTTCAATCAGAAAATGCGCTGAAACGCGCAGATCGGCAATCCCCACAAAGTAGGGATGCTCGGTGCTATCGAGCTGGTTCTGAAAGAAAGCCTGCACTTTGCCGGTCTTGAATTGCGCAGGCGGCAGACTGATGTTGTGGATGACCAGCAGCGAGATTTCGCCTTCGGGTCGCGCATTGAAGTTGGGTGAAGGGCAATGCTGTACGCCATCGCACCAGCCGCTTGCGGAGTCCAGTTGCATGAGCGCTCCTTGAACGGGCGGATAAGTGGCGCTGATTATGCCCGCGACAGGAATGGATGTGGAGGTTTAGCCGTTGACCCGCGGTGTAGGAAACACGCTCTACACAGCAGGGATGTGTGACGCAGATCGTCGAACTGCATGCCAACGCGGAGCGTCGGCAAGACGGTCAATCAGATAACGATCAGGCGCCTTTGAGCTTGCGCAGGTTGCTGATGACCGATTCCAGTGCCCGGTCGAACAGCAGCGCATCATCGAGAATCCGCACGGCACCGCGCCGAAACTCGATGGCAAGACCGGTACGGGTCTTTTCCAGGACCTTCATGCCGGTTCGGTTGACGAACACATAGCGCCCGGTCGGCTCGACAATCGCGGTCAGTTTGCAGCGCAGCTTGTGCTCTTCATCTTCCTGAATCTCGACCCAGCAACCGACGCGCAATTTGTCGACCATCTGCAGACCGGCATCGTCGGCAGGCAGCTGCACAGTCGGCTCATTGAGCATCCGCTCTTCGGGTGTGACCAGAACGATTTCTTCAACAACGGCCATCATCGGCGGGCTTTCAACGAGCTGTGCGCCTGTCAACGACGTTTCACCACCTTGGGCATCACCGCCTTCCTGCAAGCGCGAGAAGTGCTGGAACGCCTGAACATGCAGAGATTCCAGCTGGCTGAAGAATTCACTGGTGGCAAACGGGTCGAACGCAGCGCTGGTCAGGCCATCGCGCAGGGACTTGAGCAGCCCGGGCACCAGATCAAGCAAGCGCTGCAGCGCCTGGGGGTCGTCATGTTGTTCGACGCTCCAGATCAGCTCATCCATGGTTGCCAGTCCGGCCTGCCATTCGCTGGACTCTTCGCCATGCTTGAGGCAGGTCAGCAGAAGCACCTTGCTCCAGGCCTCCTGCAGCAGACGCACAACCACCTCCGGCAATGTGCGGCCCAACAGGCGCTGATTCAACTCATGCTGCACCTGCTGCCGTGCCAGTTCGGCACGCGCGCGCCCCTCTTCGGCATCGCGGGTGCGCTGCTCAAGCAGCTCACTGCGACGACGTTCGTCACTGGTGAACGCCAGAAAATCCGCCAGCAATTCAGAGAAGATTGCCGGATCATCGACAAAGTCATTGAGCAGGCGCTGCACGATCTGCTCGACGCGTTGATAAAGCGAGTCGCGCTGATAGTCATCACGGCTGCCCCAACCCAGCGCGGCAGTGGCAATTTCGTTGAGCAGGCGGCGGGCCGGATGGCTGCCGCGGCTGAAAAAGCTTTTATCGAGCACAGCTACTTTAAGCATCGGAATCTGCAAGCGCCCGATCAGCGCACGCAATGAAGGCGTCAGGTTGCGATCATCAAGGATGAACTCGAAGAGCATGGCAATCAGGTTGATCACATCCTCGTCGCCGCCGCCAACAATCCTGGATTTGCCGGTTTTGACGTTGACTCGGGTCAGCAACTGTTCCAGCTGATTGCGCAGGTCAAAATCGTCTGCGGTGTCTTGAGACGGGACGTACTGCTGCAGGTGAGAAAGCAGGCGCAGCAGGTCCCTACTGGAAATCGGCCGAACCTCGGCATTGGGCTCATGACGCGGAGCAAGGTTGCCGCGAACCTGCAGCAACAATTCCTGCAGGGCAGAGAAAACCTCCTGCACCCCCTTGTCGAGCTTGTCGGCGGCTTCATTCAGCCCAGGATCGGACATCTCGGAGACGCGATTCCTGGGAGCCGCCCGATCAGACGATCGACGGGCCGGCAGTGCTTTCATGTCCGGCAACACACCCGTGGCAATCAGCAGTTGATTGGCTTCACTGTAAAGGTGGTCAGTATTGGCCAGGACGTATTTCTCGAACAGCTTGAGAATGATCAGCTTGACCTTGATCTCGACGCCAAGGCTACGTCCTGCATCGAGGAAAAACCGGCACAGCATTGCCGGACCCAACGGGTTGGCATCCTCGGCGATGGTTTGCGGAATCAGAACATTCAGGCGGGCAGTGAGCTGGCCCAGCGCGAGGCTGTCGCGGCTCATGACCTTGCTGACCATGGCATCCACCGCCACAGTCTTCTCGAGATCATCGTTATGCACCAGCGCCAGCTTATCGAACGACACGGCGGTGGGCAGCACGGGCTCGTGAATCTGATACTGGCCCAAAGCCAGAAAAGACTCATAAAACTTGTCGAGGAAGCCACGCTCGATACTTTTACGCTTGAGGCGCAGGTCGCGCATGGCTTCAAAGAAAATGTTCTGATCAGTATTGCTGCGGGCGCGGTCAGCCATTTCGAAGAGCGTATCGTCGGCGTTGTCGAACAGCGCCTGCAACGCATCCTTGAGCTGCTGGGCCGCCTTGTCGCGGACCTGCAACAACACAACAGGTAATCGGGCCAAAGGAGTACCGGCCCCCTGCGCGGGGAGCAGTTTGCTCAACGGCACTACTTTTTCGTCGTTCGGCATTACACCCCCTGACAGGAAACAACCTGAACCCCATCACAAACGTGGCTTGCTACCCTCGCACTGTGAAGCGACCCGCTTGGCCTTGCAAAACGTCAAAGTCATGACGTCAATTACAAGTCGGATTATCTTTCAAAACTTGTCATCAACGCCAGTGACACTTCTATGGTTGTCGTTGGAACTGTGACAAGGCACTCATATGCTGCGATAGACCGCGATATTCGCTTTCCATCGCAAACGAATTTGCCAAACCGACCAACTGCATGTTCTCAAGGCTGCACCTGAGCATCGCCGCAGGTGGGTTAGCGGTGTGCGGTGCCTTATACTCGGACGACTTTGCTACTGGAGCCCGCTATGCCGAATTTACGAATTGCCGACCTGACCGCCGAGATCGAAGCCAATGTGCGCCGCGCATTGCTTGAAGATGTCGGCAGCGGCGATATCACCGCCCAACTGATTCCGGCGGAACGGCTGGCCAAGGCCACCATCATTTCCCGCGATGCAGCGGTGATCGCCGGCACCGCATGGGTCGATACGGTCTTCCGCCAACTGGACCCTCGCGTGGCGGTGCACTGGCAGGTGACCGATGGCGACCGGGTCAGCCCGAATCAGGCGCTGTTTCACCTGGAAGGTCCGGCTCGCTCGCTGCTAACCGGCGAACGCAGCGCGCTCAATTTTCTGCAGATGCTTTCGGGTGTGGCCACGCGTGCACAGTACTTCGCAGACATGGTCTCGGGCACCCAGGTCAAATTGCTGGACACCCGCAAGACACTGCCGGGCCTGCGCCTGGCGCAAAAATACGCCGTCACCTGCGGTGGCTGTCATAACCATCGCATCGGTCTGTACGACGCGTTTCTGATCAAGGAAAACCATATCGCAGCCTGTGGCGGCATTGCCCAGGCGGTAGAGGCTGCACACCGGATTGCGCCGGGCAAGCCTGTGGAAGTCGAGGTGGAAAGTCTGAGTGAACTCAAGCAGGCGCTGGACGCAGGTGCCGATATCATCATGCTCGATGAGCTCAGCCTCGATGACATGCGCGAAGCCGTGCGGCTGACCGCAGGCCGCGCCCGTCTGGAAGCCAGCGGCGGCATCAATGACGACACCCTGCGGGTGATTGCCGAGACCGGTGTGGATTACATTTCCATTGGTGCGATGACCAAGGACGTGAAGGCCGTGGACCTGTCCATGCGCCTGAGCCTCTGATATCGCGCAAAAACGCGCGCACAAACGACTGTCACGATTCGCTCGGGAGTAGACGCTTTGGAACAATGGTTTGTGATGAATGCGGGCCGACAGCTTGGCCCGATGGATGCGGACGCTGCACGGCTGATTGCCCGTGAGTCACCCGGCGCATGGTGCTGGAAACAGGGCATGCCGGACTGGCAACCGATCTATCAGGTGGCGCAGGTGCGCGCTATGAAGAAGGACGGCGTGACACCTTTCCCGGACCCGACGCCAGACATGATCCAGCCGAAGCCGTCCGGGCTGCCCGCACAGGCGGCATCCACACCTGCGGCACCTGCACCTCCTGCCAAGCGTCCCTCATTCACGCCAGACCCGAACGCCTCGGGCGGCTATGGCCTGGCGCAGACCACCGATGGCGTGGACTTCAAGCTGTACGGTGCGGAAACGCAATTCGTCGAGCTGGAGCTTGATCCCGGCGAAAGCGCCGTCGCCGAAGCCGGGGCGATGATGTACAAGACCTGCGACGTGCAGATGGAAACCATCTTCGGCGACGGCAGTAACCAGTCTTCAGGGCTGCTGGGTTCGCTGTTCGGTGCAGGCAAGCGCATGCTGACCGGCGAAAGCCTGTTCACCACGGTGTTTTCGCAACAGGGTTCGGGCAAGGGGCGCGTGGCGTTTGCAGCGCCCTACCCTGGCACCATCCTGCCACTGAACCTGCGTGATTTCGGCGGCAAACTGATCTGCCAGAAGGACAGCTTTCTGGCCGGTGCCAAAGGTGTATCCATTGGTATCCAGTTTCAGAAAAAAATCCTCACTGGCCTGTTCGGTGGCGAAGGTTTCATTCTGCAAAAGCTGGAAGGCGACGGCTGGGTATTCGTGCACATGGGCGGCACAGTGCGCAAGATCGAGCTGGCGGCAGGTGAATCGCTGGATGTCGATACCGGATGTCTGGCGGCCATGACGCAGACAGTCGATTACGATATCCGCATGGTTGGTGGCGGCATCAAGTCGATGCTGTTCGGCGGCGAAGGCGTGTTTTTCGCCAGGCTGACCGGGCCTGGCACTGTGTGGCTGCAAAGCCTGCCCTTCTCACGACTGGCCGGGCGCATGCTGGCAGCAGGGCCTGCCGGGGTGGGCAGAAGCGAACGTTAACGTCAGCACATCGCCACTCGACCGAGGGCCATGCTGCGCCCTCACTGCCAAGGAAGAGACATGCAGATTACTCAAGGTCAACGCGTTCCCCTGTCCGGCCTGATTCAGGGCTCTGATCTCACCCTGTCGATTGCCATCAAGTCCGCACAGGTCATCGATTACGTCTGCTTCGGCGTCGATGCCAACGGCAAGCTGTCGGACGACCGCTACATGGTTTTCTTCAATCAGCCGAGCAGCCCCTGTAACAGCGTCAAACAAGTCAATGGCGGAGATTTTCAGCTATCGCTCGCGGGCTTGCCTGCCTCGATAGAGCGCTTGGTATTTACTGCGTCCATCGATGGTGCGGGCACCATGAGCGAGATTCAGGCGAGCCATTTCAGTATCCACAGTCAGGGCCGCGAAGTGGCTCGCGGTGAGTTCTCCGGCGCAACCTTCACCGCCGAAAAAGCCATCATGGTTGCCGACATCTATCGCAAGAACGGCGAGTGGCGCATCGCCTCAAATCTGCAGGGTTATAACGCCGGGCTGGACGCGCTGGTGATGCATTTCGGCGGCGAGGTGGCTGATGCTCCAGCACCCGCGCCAGCAGCACCCCCGCGTATTTCGCTGGAAAAGAAAATCGCTGACGCCGCGCCGCAATTGATAAGCCTGGCCAAGAAGGCTCAGGTCAGCCTGGAAAAAGCCAGACTGACCGATACCAAGGCCAGGGTTGGTCTGGTACTGGATGCGTCCGGTTCGATGAATCCGCAGTACACCCGCGGTCATGTTCAGGAAGTGGTAGATCGCCTGATTCCGCTTGCTGTGCATTTCGACGACGACGGCGCACTGGACTGCTGGGCTTTCGGGGCGAAGCCACAGCAGTTGAATGCGGTGACGCTGAGCAACTTTCAGAACTTCATCAGAACCGACCATGGCGGCTGGAAAGACTGGGAACTGGGCGCACGCATCAACGATGAGCCCAAGGCAATGCGCATGGTCATCGACTACTACAAGAAGTCCGGTGACAAGACTCCGGTCTACATCCTGTTCATCAGCGACGGCGGCGTGCATCAGGATCGCGAAATTACAAGGTTGATGACCGAAGCGGCGAAGCTGCCGATCTTCTGGCAGTTCGTCGGCCTTGGCGGACGCGGTTACGGCATTCTGGAAAAACTTGATGACCTGGGCGGTCGCGTTGTCGACAACTGCAACTTCTTCGCCCTCGACCGCCTGGACGAGATCCCGGAAGAAAAGCTTTATGACCTGCTGATGGAAGAGTTTCCCGACTGGCTGAAAGCGGCAAAGGGTGCAGGGATTTTGTAACGCATCGAGCTCTCAGCTATCGTACAACGCAGAGCGTCGAGAACTGCTTTCCCAGCCGGAGCCTGCGGAACAACAATCTTAACTATCTTAACTATCTCAACTATCTCAACTATCTCAACTATCGTGCGACGCTCCGCGTCGCATGCCGTTCCGGACGCTCTGCGTCCTCTTTGCGACGCAGAGCGTCGAGAACTGCATTCCCACGCTGGAGCGTGCGGAACGATCATCAACTATCGCTCTTCTGCGTCCTCTTTGCGATGCAGAGCGTCGCAAGATGCGTCCTACGCTGGAGCGTGCGCAACGATAGCCTCGTAATCAGCCCCAATAAAAAACCTCCGCCATTGCTGGCAGGGGTTTTTGTCGTGCGCTGCTCGGGGTTTAGCCGATTGCCACGCCGTGCGCTTCTGCCAACGGCTTCAGGCCGCCTGCAAAGCCTTGGCCAATGGCCTTGAACTTGAACTCGTCGCCATTGCGGTAGAGCTCGCCGAAAATCATCGCGGTTTCGGTCGACGCGTCTTCCGACAGGTCGTAACGAGCGATTTCCTTGCCGTCAGCCTTGTTCACAACGCGAATGTAAGCGTTGGACACCTGACCAAAGCTCTGCTTGCGCTCTTCAGCCGAGTGGATAGTGACCGCAAAAACCAGCTTCTTGACCGCAGCAGCCAGACCGGTGAGTTTGACGTTTACCGACTCGTCATCACCATCGCCAGCGCCGGAACGGTTATCGCCCAAGTGCTCGACCGAGCCATCAGCCGATTTCTTGTTGTTGTAGAAAATGAAGCTGTTGTCATCCAACACCTTGCCACTTTCACCAACAATGAAGACCGATGCGTCCAGGTCGAACTCGGTGCCATCGGTAACACGTGGATCCCAGCCCAGGCCCACGGTGATTTCTGTCAGGCCCGGAGCCTCTTTCGACAGCGAAACGTTACCGCCTTTACTCAGACTTACTGCCATGTTCGTAATCCTTTCTGGAAAAATGGTTAGGCGCGAATCAGAAATTCATGCCGAAAGAGTTGGCCACAGCTTTCAGGCCACCGGCGAAGCCGCTACCCACTGCGCGGAACTTCCACTCGCCATTGTTGCGATACAGCTCGGCGAAGATCATCGCGGTTTCAGTCGAGGCGTCTTCCGCCAGGTCGTAGCGAACGATTTCCGAGCTGGATTTTTCATTCAGCACACGGATAAACGAGCCGCCCACCTGACCGAAGTTCTGCTTGCGGCTGTCAGCGTCGTGAATGGTCACAACGAAGACGATCTTGTCCACGTCAGCAGGAACGCTGGTCAGATTGACCTTGAGCACTTCGTCATCGCCATCACCAGCACCGGTACGGTTGTCACCGGTGTGCTCGACGGAACCATCGGCGCTCTTGAGCTGGTTGTAGAAAATGAAGTCAGCTTCACTGCGGACCTTGCCATTGGCGCCCAGCAGAAATGCGCTGGCGTCCAGGTCAAATTCCTGGCCGTCAGTGGCACGCGGATCCCAGCCCAGACCAATCAGTACATTGGTCAGGGTAGGGTCGGTTTTCGACAGCGAAAGGTTGCCACCTTTTTGCAGAGTCAAAGCCATGATTCGGTTATCTCCTTTATCCAGTGTTTACGCTTTTTCTTCAGCGGGTTCTTCTTTACCCGGGAAGAGCAGGCTTGCAACGATACCGATGATCAACACGACGACCACAACCAGCAGGCTGGTATTGGCGCTGATCTCGTAACCGTGGTGGAACAGGTGGTTGGTTGCGTTCAGGCCCAGTTTGATGGCGATGAAGAACAGCAAGGCGATAACCGCTTTCTCCAGATGCACCAGATAGCGCTTGAGGGCTTCAAGAACGAAGTACAGGGTACGCAGACCAAGAATCGCGAACAGCATGGCCGAGAACACGATCAGCGGCTCGCGGCTCACTGCAATGATTGCCGGCACGGAGTCGAACGCGAACAGCACGTCGGAGATTTCAGCCACAACCAGACACAGGAACAACGGGGTCGCAAACAGAGCGCCCTTGGCGGCCAGGGTGATACCGGCGTTTTCCGGTTTTTTGACTTCTTCTTCCAGAACCGAGCGACGGACGAAGAAGTTGCTGCCGTGCAGCTTCGGCCATACCGGGAACAGTTTCTTGGCGAAGCGATACGCCATGTGTTGCGAGTAGTCGACTTCTTCGTCGTCGTCATCACCCGCTCTGAGCATCATGATGGCTGTCCAGGCAACGATGACCGCAAACACCACTTCGACCCACGGCCCCAGGGCCAGCAGGCCTGTACCGATGGCGACGAAGATGCCGCGGAAGACGATGGCACCGATGATGCCCCAGTACAGAACGCGGTGGCGCAGGCCATCCGGGATCTTGAACCAGGAGAACAACGCCATGAACACGAACAGGTTGTCGACGCTCAGCACTTTTTCCAGCGCGTAACCGGTAACGAACAGCGTGGCGACTTCGGAGCCGTGCTGCACATACAGGAAACCGGCAAAAGCCAGCGAAATGGCGACCCAGAAAATCGACCACGCCGAGGCTTGCGCGAGGGTGATCGGCTTGTTTCCCCGGTGGGAGAACATGTCGATAGCCATGGCCGTAATGGCCAGGCCGACGAAAACCGCCATCGTGAGTGGAGGGAAGCCTAGAGAGGTGCTTTCCATTTAACTGCGTTCCTTAGGGTAAAAAATTACAGGTCGAAATCGGACGGGTTCAGGCCAAGCTCTCGGCAGATCGTGCGGCAGACTTCCCGCTCTTTCTCGTCGAAGCTGCCATCAGCGCCACCGATAGCACAGCAGACGCGCACCAGCAAACGGGCGGCATCTTCTTTCTTTTTGATCTTGCCGATGGTTTTCAACGCTTCGGCACGACCAATTTCAAAATCGAACTCGAACTTGGAGCACGCTTCCTGAAAACCCTGGATGACTTCCTTCATGTCAAAAACTTTCAGTTCCTGAGAGTTCTGGATGAAGCCAGCCATTTTCTGCTTTTCACTGGAGCTGATATCGCCGTCAGCGGCCGATACCAGCGCACAGCCGGAAACCACAGCTTCCATGAATTCGCGGTTCTTGAACTTCGAAACTTCCGAAGCCAGCTTGTCGCGAGCAGCCGTTGCGTTTGTTTTCAACCAGTCCAGCATGTCTATCTCCCATGAGGCGGCACAGCCAGCCCAGAAATACCACGGTATTGTTTACTTGGAACCGGCAGCCCAGCGCATGCCCCAGCCATAGGCCTTGTCCATGTTGCTGTGGCCATTGTGGAAATCCACCCGACGCGTCACCTTGACTGCACCATTGTCATTTTCCAGCAGGGCAATTGCACACATGCCCTGACGACCACCTTCTTCGTTGAGGCGAACCTCGATGGGCGGCTGGCCCGGCGCATGAATGGTGACAACACCGTCGGTTTCTTTCCAGTTCGGCGCACCTTCATAGATGAACGCATAAACCAGAATGCGACGGATCTTACTCCAGTGCGCGCCATTGATATGCAGCCACTCACCGTCACTGATCGAGCCAGTACGGTCATCGCCCATCAGTTTGATGAAAGGCTCGGTGTTGAGCGAACCGAACGAGTTGCCCAGCGCCTGAACCGCGCCTTTCAGGCCATCCTGCAGCTCAAAGAGGCAGCCTACATCAAGGTCGATGGCATTGCTCTTCTTCATCGAGAAGAAGCCACCGCCCTTGCTGTCGCTGCGACGGTTCCAGTTCAGGTTGACCCGAATCTCACCGAAACCGGCGCTGGACTTCTCCAGACTGATCGAAGCACGGGTCTTGTCGAGCGTGATCTTGCTCAAACTGACGGTCGACTTGGGTGCAGGTGCAGGTGCAGGTGCAGGTGCAGGTGCAGGTGCAGGTGCAGGTGCAGGTTGATCCTGGGGCGCCGCGACCTCTACGCCAAAGTTTTTTGCCAGCGGTTCAAGCCCGCCGGCAAAACCCTGGGCGACGCAGCGGAATTTCCACGCGCCCTGACGCAGATAAAACTCGCCCAGAATCAATGCGGTTTCTTTCATGCCGCTGGTAGGGATATCGGCTTCGATACCGCCAGTGATGCTCAGAGCCAACCGTGACACGCTGCCAAAACTGGCCTTGTTCTCATAGATGGTTGCCGTCAGGGCGACCTTCTCGATGACTGAATCCAGACGGCTCGGGTCAAGGCTGAACACAGCACGCCCGGCCGACGCTTCCGTCTGCTGGACCGCACCGCCGTTGACGCTTTTCTGGCCGTAGAAACACATGTCCTGATCGCCACGCACCTTGCCGGAGGCGGTCAGCAGGAATGCAGACACGTCGATATCCGCATCCGCCAGCGGGGAATAGCTGACCTCGACCGTCAACGGACCGGCAGCGACTGGCGCGTTGGCGCCTGGGACAAGTTGGGTCATGCGCGTACAGCTCCGATGGCCAGTTCGACCAGATCATCTGCAGTACGGCCGTTGGTAACCTGACCAACTGCGGTGAAATCCCAGCCTGCGGGGGTGCGCGCCAGGTAGGACATCACAACGCCGGTGTGCTGGCCTTTCTCGGACAGATCAAAGCGGCCCAGTTCGTTGCGGCTGCCCAGATCGACAATACGGCAGTAGGCGTTGGCGACTTTTTCGAAATTCTGACCGGTGAACGAGTTGACGGTGAACACCAGGTATTTGACCGTGGCTGGCAGTTTTTCCAGATCGACGCTGATGGTTTCATCGTCGCCCGCGCCTTCGCCGGTGCGGTTGTCACCCGAGTGCTGAATGGCACCGTCGCGCGACTGCAACTGGCGGAACCAGACCAGGTCGAGGGGCTTTTTGTCGGCGTCGAGCATGATGCAGGAGGCATCCAGGTCGATATCGCCACCGCCACCGCCGAGCAACTTGCCGAAGAAACCGCTGGCTTTTTCAGGGTCCCATCCAAGGCCCATACTGACTTTCTTGAGGCCGGTACCAGCGGTTTTCTCCAGTGAGATCGTCTGGTTCTTTGCCAAAGTGAGTGCCATTTTTCGCTCCATGTGAACGTCGGAATTCGGATAAAAGTGTTACAGCCTTACCGTGTTGGCCCATCTTTGCCATCAGGATTGTGTAACTTGGCGTTAACGGGGCCTTTATAACGGCCTCGACGCCACGTCGGATGGAACAGACGCCAGTGCGCATCCTGAGCAGCGGCGAGCAATTCGTGATCACCACGCGTGTCGCCCCAAGCACGAACCCGGAACTGCGTGAGCGGCCCATAAACACTTTCAAGGCGTGCGACTTTCGAATCGCAACGGCAGTTGCTGCCTTCGATCAATCCAGTCAGTTTGCCGTCGATGACTTCCAGATTGGTGCCGATCAGCTCTACTTTCAAGCGATCAGCGAAGGGTTGCAGAACCATAGCAGGCGATGCTGAACATAGCGTGACAATGGCGCCCTTCTCGATTTCGGCGGCGATGGACTCCAGCGCAGCCGGGCGCATCAGGCGGTTCCAGTGCGACTGGCAGAACGCCTCGGCCTTTTGCTGCAGCCATTGCACTTCAACGCCGCTGAGAAACGCCTTGATAAGGCGGCCCTTCAGTTCGTCGCGGGTCACACGCTTGGCGAGATAGCCGATGCTCGGTAGCACCAGGCGGGCCATGCGCACGGAAAAGGCACGTTGCCCAAAGGCGAACTTGAGAAAAGGCACAAAGCTGTCGTGCCGGGTTATGGTTCCGTCGAAATCGAAAACCGCCAGCAGGCGTTGTTCCACTTCGATTTCAAGATCAGGTCCTACAGGTTCAAGATCAGGTTCTACGGTTTCAAGGTCAGGTTCTATCATCTAGCTAACTGCCTCAGCGAGTCGAATGCTGGCATCCATGATCGAAGCGGGTGCGGATAACACTCCATGCCATTTGGCGCGCTCCATGATGTGGGTTGCCCATTTGTAATGGGTAGCCGGTTCACACATCGCATCGTTGTACTTGAACACTGCGGGGGCCACAGAGTTCAAAATCATCCGGGCGGAGTTCATGTCCTCCAGACTGACGCGTAGTGCATTCTGAATGATATTGACCTGCGAGGGGTGAATTGCCGTTTTACCGACCAACCCATTGGTAATATCCAGCGCCAGTTCATGTTCCAGAATGTCAGGTGTGGCCAGTTGCTCGAACACTGGTGCGGTGAGTGCAAACCCCTGCGAACCCATCACTCCCGCCAGCATCGGGATCACATAGCCCATGGGCGTCGAATAAAGGGTCATGGCCGGATTGCGGCGCAGCCCCAGACAGCCCATCAGGTCATTGCCACCGATACGTAACGCAATGATCCGCTCGTAGAGACTGGCTTTCAGCGCTTGCCCAAGCTCGACCATTGCCGTCGGATCGAACACTTCCGGCGTTTCCAGTGTAGGCATCAACGCCAGTGCCGGGTTGGTAACGGACTGCTCCCAACTCGTCAGACTTTTCAGCGAAAGCTTGGGGACAACGAACCCATCAACGTGCGCCATCAGCGGCCAGTCATTGAGAATCCGCGCCATTGCGGCATCTCTCGGACGAACGAACAACAGCGGACCGTTGGCCGGGCGGCCGCCACGGTCCTGAATGCGGGTCAGCACCTGGCGAAGGTTGACCAGCGCTGTATCGACATCAATCAGCGCTACCGCATCTTCCAGGCACACGACCAGCGAACGCAGTTCGGGAATCTTTTCACCGAACACCACATCGACGATGTCATCGCGGGTGGCGGGCATGTACAGCGTTGCCCCCAACGCATAAGGCGAAAATAAGGCCATTAGCTCAGACTCCGAATGATGGTCACTGCCCGATAAGGCCCCAGCACATCGCCGACTTCTTCAACGGGAATCCCCGCTTTTTCGGTCAGGTGCAGCAGCAATTGCACATCGCTGTCCGCCCGATTGCGTACCAGCACATGGTCTGGAACACGGCGCATGACTGCGCGAGTGGCTTCGGCAATGCCCGGTTTGATGCGATTGAAGTTAGTGATATCAAAGCGTTCGGCCAAGCGGTCGACCACCTGCGATGCGGCGTACTTGAGTCCGGCTCGCTGAGTCAGCGTCCAGGGTGTCAGCGTGAGCGTAGAACTGTTTTGACGACGCTGGCTGTCGATGTGTTCAATAAAAGACTGCGTGACGTCGTGGCCCTGCAACTGCTCGTAAACCACACAACCATGCAGCCCGCCGTCCGTCGGCCAGATAGAGCGCGACACCAGCCCGGACACGGTCGCGCCAAGAATACCGGACGGAATCACCCAGTCTTCTGCCGACGCCGCCAGCCAGGCGCTGCCGCAGGGATCGGCCAGCACCACCAGTCGTGGTTCTTTAGGGAAGCGCGTGTCGCCTGCCAGACTGCGACGTATTTCACCCGAAATTGCGCCCTTGCCGGTCCAGCCGTCGACAAATACGATGTTCTGCGCGCCGTGGGCCAGAATGATGGCCTCCAGCGCGACTTTATCGATGCCGCGATCACGAACAATACTAATGCCGTAGTGATGCGCTTCGCGGTGCAGATCGATCAGCGCCCGACGCAACAACACACCCAGCGGCAGACCGGCACGCACGAACGACACCAGAACGATTTCAGCGCCGGTGCATTCGCGGTCAAGCGCCTGCGCCAGGGCTTGCACGTCATCTGCCATGCGCAAACCGTTCTGGCTGAGTGCACGCTCATACAACGCCTTGTGAGCGGCGCTGGGGGCGGACTCCTCGCTGATCATTTCCGAGTAGTGCTTCTGGCGTGTCTGGATCAGGCGCTCCTTCTCCACCACGCTGGTGGTCTGCATCGCAACGCTGCGCAGCAGAAAATGCACGTCGTCGTACAGATAACTGCCACTGCCTACCGTATCGAGCCCGTGAACGGGATCACTCATGCTCTGCTCCGACAAACATTTTCGCCAACTGACTGCGGGCGGGTGTCGCCCACCAGTGGCACTCGTCCATGAAACCCAGGTCGGTAATGCTGTCGCCAAAACCGAGCACCGGGCGTTCGCCATTGATGGCCTTGTCGCGCCGCAGCCACTCCTGAACCGCGTAACGCTTGGCCAGCCCCTCGGGCAGAAAGGCCAGGTTGTTGCCATTGCCGTGGATGTGCATGCCATCGAGCAAGCCGCGGGCCTGCACTTCGGCCAGCACTTTGCTGAGGACGTTGTCATCACTCTCGTTATGCTTTGTCACCACGTAATGAAACAGCTGCGCCTCTTCAACCACCCAGCCGCGCAGTGAAAAGCCCAGCTCCTCACCAATCGCCAGTGTGGCGGCAGACAATTCATGCAACCGCGATTGATAGCTGGCCAGGGTATTTTTCATCTGCTCGTTCCAGTCCTGGTCCAGCCGCCCCATGACATCGAGCATCACACCGCCGTGCGAACAGATTGCGCCTGCAGTGAACGGCAGTTTGACCCGGCTGTAGGCCTCGACACTGCGCGCCGTCACCGGCACCACATCGGAATGCGCCAGCAGCCAGTGCGCGAAGGACTTCTGCACGTTGGTCATGTAGCCATTGGCGTTACCGCTGATATCCAGCGTTGCGACATGTTTTTCAATGTTCGCGGGCGTTTTGCGGGCGGTCTGGAAGAGTGTGTCGTCCAGATCGACGAAGATCAGCGGGCGGTCGTTACTCATCGCAGATAACCTCGGCGTTCAGCGCTTCGATAAGCTCGGCGGGTACGGCCTGCCTTGGGGTTTCGGTGCAAATCAGCACCCGGTCAAACTGACCCGGCCGCACGTTGTACAGGAAGTTGGGAATGCCCAGGCCATAGTTGTCGGAGAACGACAGCGCATGGTCGATGGCATGCCCCAGTGCAATCGGTGAACGGCTGGTAGAGCTGAAATGCACATCGGCACCGGCTTTTTCCAGACGCTCGGCCAGCAGAAACGGCCGCCAGACAAACTCGCTGGTGCCCACCACCAGAACGCGTTCACCCTTTTGCACGGTAAGCCCTGGCGCCAGCGTATCGGCAACCGACAACACGCCCATCCGCCCCCAGTCATTGGCGGTCACCAGCGGCCAGTCGCCCATTGCCACGGTGCCAACCTCAGGCATGTCCGGCAATGGCGCGCTCACGTCTTCATCGAAAGAGTACGAGCCCTGCAACAACGAGACCTGCTCGGCCACTGCGCCCATCGACGTGCTGACTGCACCTGCCGACCAGTCGGTAAGCACGCAGGTCACCACCCGCTCGATGTTGCTCAGCCCGGCCTCGACCAGCGCCTGATGGAGGTTGATGAAGGTCTTGCCCGTCGACGCCTCGTCATCGACCAGCACCAGCGAACGTGCGCCGAGCATCATCTCGCGTAGCGCCGGATCGACAGGCAGATGGATAAGGTGAGCGCTGGCGTGGCTGTGCTCTTCTTCAAAGCGGGCGAACAGCTCGCTGCCGGTAGGATGGCGCGTGCTGACCAGATACAAGGCATCAGATCGCGTTGCGCTGTAGGCACGGTGCACGCCGGCACCGAGACCGACTGCGGTTTCGGCCATGCCGATGACGAGCACCGGGCCGGGCAGGTCTGCCGGAATCTTGTGCGCCAGGTCCTGAAAACTTTTCAGCATCACGCCCGGACGCGCGGGAATGTGGCGTCCCAACACCCGGGACACGAACAGAAACGCGCGCTTGGGGTTGCGCCGTTCAGCGAAGCCGAACAGAGAATCCGGGGCAATAGTGGACGAATCGACGCTGACGTCGAGACGACCACGAAGCAGGTCAGCACGAAGCTTTGTAGAGTTGGAAAAAGCTGCGCTGCTGTCCATTGATAAATTCCTGAGTAACGGGGCCGCAGCCCCAGACGCCTGCCACTTGAGCAGGCAACACCGACGTCATTGGCGAGAAGCTTCAACGAGCCATAACGATGACTGTGCGGCGCGTGAGATTTCTGTGGTGGTGTACGACCTTTCCGGGCAGGCATGCGGCGCATCGATACGGCATGCCTGCAGAAAGGACAGCAGCAGTGCGGACTTCACTGCGAAGTTCATGTTTTGCCCGTCCGGCACGGTGGACGTCACCATGCCGATCACCGCGCCACCGTTGTCAAACAGCGGGCTGCCACTGGACCCTGGCTGAATCGGTGCCGTGAACTGGAACAGGCTGGCGTCATTGTGCAGACCGAACAGACCGGAAATTCCGCCCTGCGTCACCTGCAGCCCGCCACCGGAAATGGACGCCAACGGGTAACCCAGGACCGCTACGGTATCACCCGGCTCACAGCCCTGCCCGTCCCGGAATGTAACCGGAGACAACGGCGGCGCGCCCTGCACCCGCAGCAGCGCGATGTCGTTGCGACGGTCGATCACCACCGGCTCGGCCTTGTAACGGCCTTCCAGTGACGTGATGTAGAACACGCCCATGTCTTCGATGACATGGGCACAGGTCATGACGTGCGCCGGGCCGACCACAAACGCCGTGCCGGTCGCCGACTCATGCCGAGGCCCGCGACCGGAGCCACCAGACGGGTGGCGCGGGTGACGGTCATCAACGTCCAGGCCGATCTTGCGCCCGAACGCCGACAACCCATACGCCGAGCCTTCGCTCAGCGCGCGGAATTTCCACTGTTCATTACGCTTGTAGAACTCGCCGATGATGATCGCCGCTTCGCCGTTATCGCGCAGATCCAGCCGATGCTCGATGTCGGCATCCACTTTGAGATGCAGGCTGGAAACGTCACGGACCGGCCCCATGGCTGCATATACATAGACCATCAACAACACGCGATCACTGCCCGCCGGAAGCCTGTCCAGCCTGAGCGTACAGCCAACATCCTGAGGGCCGCCGCTCCACTCCATCCAGCTCTGTTCCTGGTGCAGCAGCGCCGGGTCGCCCATGGGCTGGCGCTTGTCGTTGACCGCCAGCAAAGCGACTGCTGCGTACTCACCAAAAACCGAAGATTTGCCGCTCTCCAGATTCCAGGTGCAGTGGGCGTTTGCTAAAGCAGTGTTTGCACCTGGCGCAAGAAGCTTCATGCCCGATCCTCCCTGATAAGAGCGATTAGTGATAGCAAAAATCTATTATCCCGATCAAACCGTGGCCCGTACAGCGACCGTGATGGCCTTCACGCGGATATCCTCAAGCCAATGTGTTTCCGGTTCTTTCAAGCCGAGACGGCGTGTCACAAAAATACCCGGCAGGTTGACGCCGGTTTCACGCGTATAACCGATCCCGCCGGAGTAACGCGGGTTGATTTCCAGCAAACGCGGCTTGCCGTCAGCGTCGTCACGGGTCTGCACATTGATCAGCCCGTCGCAGGCAAAATGCTCCGCTGCGCGCACCGCCAGTTGCACCGCTTCGCTGTCGCGCTCGAAGGTCTGATTCAGCCCCACCTTGCGCCGCCCGACGAAAGCAACCGCCTTGCCGTGCTCGCAGACCATGTCCACCGAGCATTCACTGCCGGGCATATACGGCATCAGCAGCATCGCCGGTACGTCTTCGGCCTGACGATAAGCATTAAGGTACGCCTGAAAAGTCGTTTCACGCGCATCCGGATTGGCGAAACAGCGAAAATCGTCGACATCGGCCTTGAACCGCCAGAAGCCCCGCCCGTAAATCCCGACCACCGGCTTGATACACACCTCGCCAGATACCGACAACGAATCGTAAGCCGCCTGCAACTCCTCGGCGCTGCTCGCGGCAATTCCGGGAATGCAAGCCAGACCCGCCGCCTCGGCCGCCGCCGTGAAGCGGCTCTTGTCATCGACATTCATGAAGGTCTGCTGGGACGTTCCGCCCGTGACGAGGTCCAAACCCTCGGCAACAAAACGTGCACGCTGAGCTTCGTAAAAGCTGCCTATACGCCCGGCGACAATAGTCCGGACGCCCAGCGAACGAGCGGTCTCCAGCACCCAGTCGATACGCTCTTCATTATCGACAGGCTCTTGCAGTGCCAGATGGGCCTGCCCGGTAATTTCGGAGCGCTGCTGGCGATGCGAGGCGATAATCTGCACCGACGCAGGCAGCGCATCACGCGCGCCCATGATCACTTCACGCTGGCTGGACTGCCCTTCAAGGAACCAAATCATGTAAATCTCCGGAAGACAACGCCATCTGCAACGGCCTTGTCGAATTTTGTAATAACTGTTTTGCTTCGAAATGTTCGGATTAGGGCAAAGTCACGCAATTTTAAACAGAGGACGCTGGTATGAAGTGGCTGAGAAGGTCGATTTGGCTTGTGGTATTCGTGGCACTCGGGATCGGCGCATTAAGCCTTTATTACGTCTTGCCGCGCCATGATGTCGTGATGATCACCGGCGTGGAAGTCAAAAGAATGGACGCCGACGGCGTCATCAACGCCGAAAACCCGGCAGACGGCCCGACCCGCGACGTGTACTTCATCAACACCGAAGACCCGGACACCAAGAAAGTCGTGGTCTACCGCAACGAAGACACCGGCTGGAGCTTCCCGTGGTACTTCAAATTCGACTCCGCCGACATCCAGGCCAAAGCCCAGGGCTACTCGCGTGATGCCCAGCAACTTGCGCTGATTCGTTATTACGGCTGGCGCATAACGATCCTGTCGATGTTTCCCAACGTGACCGAGGTTGAAGCGGTGACGAGCCGTGATCAGCCGTTTCCGGTTTTTAATACGGTGTTTTTTGTGGTGGTGGGGTTGCTGGTGGTGATGGTTGTGGTTGGGGTGAGGAAGAGGTTTAAAGGGCGGGCTCGGGTTGATGGGGTTGTGCGTTAGAGGCTAATCCCTAAACTGAGTAGTCAGTCACTGCCTGGCCACGCATCTTAAGCTGCGTGGCTAAGCCCATATGTGATGGCTGCTTTCACTGCGACTGGCGGAATCTCGTAGAGTAAAGCCACACGCTTCGTGTTCTGACCTTCAGCCAGATAAGAATGATAGATCGCTGCTGTGTCGATTCCCGTTGTTGCCAACACTGGCTTGCCAAAATTCCTTGCCGGGTCCAAAACAACCGCCTTGCTTCGCTTTACTGGATACCAGCGCTTTGCCGACTCTTCGCCTGCGTAATCAATGCCCTCATACAGAGAGGGCGTAATGACCTGCTTGAACGCGTATTGCCGCTTCACCAGATCCAGCAGAGCCTCATCACCCGTTTCATCCAGGACGGTCGCGAAAATATCCCGACCGTCGGTTTGAAAGCGTCTGCACGTAAACGGGTAGAGCTGACCGAACATTTCTCTGGCTTGTAACGAGGCGCTGCGGATCGCTTGCAAGCTGACGCCGTGCTGGCGAAATGCATGAACAAAACGAATTTCCAGCAGGTCGTGGAAGCCAAGCAGCTTGTCGTTCAGAAATGCGACCTCTGCCGTCCAGAGGCCGGGGTGATCGACGCCTGCCGCGCTATAGCCAAATATCCATCTGCGAATGTCCTTTGCCGGAATGCCAGTGTATGAGGACGCTTCCACTGGGGTATAGAGACCTAAGCCGAGGAGGCGGCTGGGTGATGTAGTAGTGTTCATATGCCCCCTCCATATGCATGAGCTGATTAAGCGGGGGATTTTGAGCCTGATTCCGACATCAATCAATGTCCGTTTCGGGGAATCATATGGATTAGGACTGAGCCTATGAAGAAAGGTGAATAGTCCTACGAAAGCATTGACGCCGAACTCAAGACACTCGATAAATAATCTCCAGTCGAAATGAAAGCATTGGCTGGAGTTTCCCTTGGCACGTCAAATTTCACTCATTTGACATCCATACTAATATCAGAACTACTCGGATGATGACCTGCAATCGGCTTGATTCGTTACTAGAACGGATACAGAATTCTGTCGGCATGACCCTATCCACGTAACCTCTAGATGAAGAGTCGAGCCCGACTTTCAGCAAATTATATTTGATTTGGAAGGGAGACTAAAATAATTAGCGGCAGTATGCGGATAGACGCGCATGTTTTTTATGTAGACAATATCATTGAGGACTTAATTAGACTGAAGTAACAAATAGAAACGTCAAGGCTCTATCAAAATGATAGAGCCTTGACGACTTTCTACTATTAAACAGCTATACTTGCGTCATTCCTTAAGCGCTACAAGCTCTTAAAACCGCTCAAAAACCAAAGCCAATAACACTCCCGCCTTCATCATCATTAAATTATCGGCAATTAGCAGGGAGATGCTTGGGAAGACCAGCAGTGACAGCACAAGTCCATGTTATTTGGTCATTTACTGTAGCCTGCGCTGGCGTCAGAGTAAATATTGGCTGAACTGCAGCGCCAGTTGCTTTAGTAGTTACAGTAATAACACCTCCGTTGGCAATAGCCACAGCTGCTACGTAAGTATTGTTACCAGCAACTTGATTAAATACATAGCCGGAGTTAGCTGCTGTAACGTTAGCAACACCACCAACGTTTGCAGCTGCCTCAGTTACGGCCAGCTTCGCGGAGGCAGCCTGACCCATACCTTCAGTGACCTTGCTTCTGATGGTATAGTCCTGATAAGCAGGTAATGCCACCGCAGCCAAGATACCAATAATCGCAACGACGATCATCAACTCAATTAATGTAAAACCTTTTTGTGCTTTCATCACGAACTTCTCCGAGGCGTCAATTTTTGGGTGCCTTGATGAAAGGTAAGCACACGTCATGCCAAGATGAAAGATCAGGACCTTCTGATTTAAAAAGGTGCAACGCCTGCCTTAACCCATCATAAAATTCGCAAAAACTGACAATTTTTGTCACGTAGCTGTATGTCATTTGGCACGACCGCCCGACTACGCTATAAACCTCTCACTGTCTGTATCTGGTGGATTTATGACTGATGTCGTCCTTACCGGTTTGGCCAAGCAACTGGTTCAGGCCGAGCTACTTACCGAAACTGCCGCGCAGCTAGCTCATCAGCAAGCTCGCCGCGACAAAATTCCGTTAGTCAGCCATTTAGTCCAGACCAAATTGGTCAAAAGCCTGACGCTCGCCGAAATGGCTTCCGATCAGTTCGGCGTGCCATTCATGGACCTCGCCAGTCTAGATAAGGAAAGCCAGCCTAAGGGCCTTGTGAGCGAAAAACTGGTTCGCCAACATCACGCGCTGCCCCTGTGGCGACGCGGTAACAAGCTATTTATCGGAATTTCAGATCCGACCAATCATCAGGCGGTAACGGATATTCAGTTCAGTACTGGCCTGAACACAGAAGCGATTCTGGTCGAAGATGACAAGCTGACCGCTGCCATAGATCGTTTTTTTGACAGTGATAGCGGTCTGGGTAATCTGGAAGATGTCGACTTGGGTCTGGATATCGAGCCGGCCGATGGCAAAGAAACCTCCCTCGCTGCACAGAACGACGCTGATGACGCTCCAGTGGTACGTTTTGTCAACAAAATGCTTATGGATGCCATCCGATTAGGGTCATCCGACCTGCACTTTGAGCCTTACGAAAAGATATTCCGCGTGAGATTGCGTACTGACGGCATCTTGCATGAAGTCGCCAGACCGCCCATTCACTTGGCCAATCGTATTGCCGCGCGTTTGAAAGTCATGGCCAGTCTGGATATCTCGGAACGGCGCAAGCCGCAGGACGGACGTGTAAAGTTGCGGGTGTCCAAAACAAAAGCCATCGATTTTCGTATGAATACGTTGCCCACGCTGTGGGGCGAGAAGATCGTGATGCGGATCCTCGATCCTACCAGTGCACAGATGGGCATTGATGCGCTGGGCTACGAGCCAGAACAAAAAGCGTTGTATCTGGAGGCGCTGAAGCAGCCGCAAGGTATGATTCTTGTTACCGGCCCGACAGGCTCCGGCAAGACCGTGTCCCTGTATACAGGCCTGAATATCCTTAATACCGTGGACATCAACATTTCCACTGCTGAGGATCCAGTAGAAATTAATCTGGAGGGCATCAACCAAGTCAACGTCAACCCGCGCCAAGGACTGGACTTTTCCCAAGCATTGCGCGCATTTTTGCGTCAAGATCCCGACGTAATAATGGTCGGCGAGATACGAGACCTGGAAACGGCAGAAATTGCCATTAAAGCCTCGCAGACCGGCCATATGGTGCTTTCCACACTGCACACCAACAGCGCAGCGGAAACTTTGACTCGACTGCATCATATGGGCGTTGCAGCGTTCAACATTGCCACAGCAATCAACCTGATTATTGCGCAACGACTTGCGCGGAAGTTGTGTAGCCATTGCAAGAAAGAACTGGATATCCCTCGTGACACACTGATTCAGGAAGGTTTTCCAGAAGCTAAAATCGGCACCTTCAAGATCTTTGGTCCGGTGGGCTGTGAGCACTGCAACGGGGGCTATAGAGGCAGGGTCGGTATTTACGAAGTGGTCAAAAAAACACCGGAACTGGAGCGCATCATCATGGAAGAAGGCAACTCATTGGAAATATCCAGACAGATGCGCAAGGACGGCTTCAATGACCTTCGCACATCGGGGCTTTCGAAAGCCATGCAAGGCATCACCAGCCTTGAAGAAGTCAACCGCGTGACCAAGGATTAAGCATGGCCAGCAAGGCAGTTAAAGTCAGTATCTATACTTGGGAAGGCGTAGATAAAAAAGGCGGAAAACTCAGCGGTGAATTGAGCGGCCATAACCCGGCACTCATCAAGGCACAACTGCGTAAACAGGGTGTAAACCCTACCAAGGTGCGCAAAAAATCTGCTTCTATCTTCGGTAAAGGCAAAAAAATAAAACCGTTGGACATCGCATTTTTTTCTCGGCAAATGGCGACAATGATGAAAGCTGGAGTGCCGCTGTTACAGTCGTTCGACATTATTAGCGAGGGGGCAGAGAACCCAAATATGCGAGCATTGGTAAACTCGCTCAAGCAGGAAGTTTCGGCGGGAAATAGTTTCGCAACAGCATTACGACAAAAACCTGAGTACTTTGACGACCTGTTCTGTAATTTAGTAGATGCGGGAGAGCAGGCAGGAGCACTCGAAAGTCTGCTGGACCGAGTCGCGACTTATAAAGAAAAAACAGAAAAACTCAAAGCCAAAATCAAGAAAGCAATGACCTATCCTGCGGCCGTGTTGATCGTTGCGGTGATCGTATCAGGTATTCTGCTCATAAAAGTTGTACCACAATTTCAATCGGTTTTTGCGGGTTTTGGCGCTGAGTTGCCAATGTTCACATTGATGGTTATCGGGCTTTCCGAGGTCATCCAGCAATGGTGGATAGCTATTGTTTTGGCGTTCTTTGCTAGCTTCTTTTTATTCAAAAAGGCTTATAAAAAATCACAGAATTTTCGAGATAGTATTGATCGAATATTGTTGAAGATCCCGGTTATCGGACCGTTGATTTTTAAGTCATCCGTTGCACGTTACGCACGAACACTGGCAACTACCTTCGCTGCCGGCGTTCCGCTTGTGGACGCGCTGGACTCGGTCGCAGGTGCGACAGGTAATGTGGTTTTTAGAAATGCGGTAAATAAAGTTAAACAAGACGTATCCACAGGGATGCAGTTGAATTTTTCAATGCGAGCAACGGGAGTTTTTCCAAGTCTGGCAATCCAGATGACTGCGATCGGCGAAGAGTCCGGGGCTCTGGACAACATGCTGGATAAGGTCGCGACCTACTATGAGGATGAAGTCGATAACATGGTTGATAGCCTGACCAGCCTAATGGAGCCAATGATCATGGCCATACTAGGCGTCGTTGTAGGCGGCTTAGTGATTGCGATGTATTTGCCGATATTCAAACTAGGGGACGTTGCCTGACATGCCCCTCCTCGACCTCTTGGCCAGCTCACCGCTGGCCTTCGTCATTACCTGCTGCCTACTCGGCCTCATCGTCGGAAGCTTCCTCAACGTAGTCGTCTACCGCCTCCCCAAAATGATGGAGCGCGACTGGAAAGCCCAATCCCGTGAAATGCTCGGCCTGCCCGCCAAACCTGATCAGCCTGCCTTCAACCTGAACCGCCCCCGCTCCAGTTGCCCGCACTGCGCGCACAAGATCCGCCCGAGGGAAAACCTGCCGCTGATCAGCTATCTGCTGCTGCGCGGTAAATGCTCACAATGCAAAGCCCCCATCAGCATGCGCTACCCAATGGTCGAGCTGACCTGCGCAGTGTTGTCGGCCTACGTCGCCTGGCATTTCGGCTTCGGCTGGCAGGCAGCGGCGATGCTGGTGTTGAGCTGGGGCCTGCTGGCGATGAGTCTGATCGACGCCGACCACCAGCTGTTACCTGACTCTCTGGTGCTGCCACTGCTGTGGCTGGGCCTCATCGTCAACGCTTTCGGGCTGTTCACCTCGCTGAACGATGCGCTGTGGGGCGCGGTGGCCGGTTATCTGGCGCTGTGGTCGGTGTTTTGGCTGTTCAAGCTGGTAACCGGCAAGGAAGGCATGGGTTATGGCGACTTCAAGTTGCTGGCCATGCTTGGCGCATGGGGCGGCTGGCAGATTCTGCCGTTGACCATCCTGCTGTCATCGCTGGTAGGCGCGGTGCTCGGGGTGATCATGATGCGTGTGCGCAGGGTCGAAAGCGGTACGCCGATCCCCTTTGGTCCTTATCTGGCCATTGCGGGGTGGATCGCTTTGCTCTGGGGTGGTCAAATAACCGACTCTTACATGCAGTTTGCCGGTTTCAGATGACTCACCCTGATCAAAAACCCTGGATTCTTGGCCTGACTGGCGGCATTGGTAGCGGTAAAAGCGCAGCGGCGCAGTGCTTTACCAACCTTGGCATCGACACCGTGGATGCCGACCATGCCGCCCGCTGGGTGGTCGAGCCAGGGCGTCCAGCGCTGGAGCAGATAGCCGCGCACTTCGGTAAAGGCGTGTTGCAGGCCAGCGGCGAGCTGAATCGCGGCGCGCTACGCAAGCTGATTTTTGAAAACCCGGAGCAGCGACGCTGGCTGGAAGCGCTGCTGCATCCGTTGATCAATCAGGAAATCGTCAGTCATCTGGCCAGGGCCAAATCGCCGTATGCCATTCTGGTTTCGCCGCTGCTGATCGAGTCCGGGCAATACCGTATGGTGCAGCGCCTGCTGGTTATTGATACTCCGGCACACCTGCAAATAGAGCGCACCATGCTGCGCGACAGTTCCAGCCAGGAGCAGGTCGAAGCCATTCTCAAGGTGCAGATCCAGCGTGAAGACCGTTTGCGTCATGCCGACGATGTGCTGGTCAATGACCGCGATCACGCCTGGCTGAACAGCGAAGTCGAGCGGCTGCACCACTTTTACCTTACTTTGCGTGGAGGCCAATCATGAGCCAACCAATGACCGTCCAATGCCCAACCTGCGATGCCCCGGTGGAATGGAGCGCCGCCAGTCCGAGCCGCCCGTTTTGCTCAGAGCGCTGCAAACTGATCGACCTAGGGGCCTGGGCTTCTGAAGAGCATGCGATTCCGGTGAGCCCGGATGCTGAGGATGAATTGTTCTCGGGTGATTTAGAGGCTCCGCACCGGGGGCATTGATAGTCCTCAATACGCAGGCAATTCTGCTTCTGTCCAACGGGTCTCGGAGTCACCGGGGCGGCGATCCGCATTACTCACGAAGGCTGCCTCACAGTCGCCTGACTCCAAGCGGCTGTGGTCAAACTCTCAAGGGTATATTCACCTGACGCTCATTTTCCTGAGCCCAGAAACCGCAATCAGAAAATCTCGTGCAGACCAAACCCAGCCTCCCAGCAAAAGACAGGGAACCAGTATGGAAAAGAATTGATGAAAGTCAGAAAATGGCCTCTTGGCAACCCCCACTCCAACAATCGCCAGAATAAAAAGACAGAAAAACAAATAACCGAGCGTTCTAAAAAACAAATAAACGACGTTTGAAAATCTCATACTGCCTACCCACACCACACCCTTTGGCGAGAAAAGTGCCATCCAACAAGCGTGGCATACTGTCGACCAACCAAAGCAAGTAAACTGATAGGTCGATATTCGAACTCCCGCGTCAAGATAAATCCAGGCATACGTGGCATTCATCACCTCACCGGCAGCTGTTAAATGACCGGTAAAATAATAGAGACCTATACCGCCCAACACATAAACCGCCAAACCCAAAATAAACACTGCCAGGTTCCTGCTTCAGGATAATTTTACCTTCACCACCCCGCCCTTTTTTTCAGAGCAGGATGACGCGTTTTCCAAATCGTTAACAAGCTGTGCAAAAATTCTTATTTCAGATAATTATCGACAGCAACGCTCTTGTTTCTACAAATCTCGTGCGACAGTCTGTCTCCATCCACAGCCTTTCCGGAATCCATCTGCTGCGCAACCTTATCTATCGCATCTTTGTAGACTTCGCTGTCAGGGTTTATGCTAGACGCGCACTTCATCAAGGCATAGCTAATCACTGGATTTCTCGAAACACCCAGACCTTTTTCATAAATCAGGCTAAGGTTCGCGAAAGCGGCGTCGTCATCCTGTCCTGCCGCTTTCCAGTACCAGTCCATAGCTTTCGAGTAATCCTGGGGAACACCATAGCCGTGTTTGTACATGTTGCCTAACTCGTTTTCCGCATAGGCAATGCGCTCCGCAGAGAGCGCACGAAAATACAGCAGCGCTTCTGCATAGTTATGCTCAACACCACGCCCCTCTTTTAACATGAGCGCAAGTTGATACTGCGCACGAGGCATACTTTGAGCCGCAGCCAATCGATACCACTTTGCAGCTGTGGCGTTATCAACAGCACCGCCACGGCCTGATTCAAAAAGACTTGCCAGATCCGCCTGCGCAACAGCAAGCCCTTGAGTAGCTGAGAGCCTAAGCCAATAACGAGCCTCTTTGTAGTCCGTCGCCGTCCCTTTGCCAACGTTATAAAAATATCCAATCTTATACTGCGCAGGGGCATAGCCAGTTGAAGCGCTGCGCCGGTACCAGGCAAGGGCGCTCTCATAGTTCTGTTCTACACCTTTGCCATACTCATAGGCTTGGCCCAGCGCCAGTTGACCGATAGGGTCGTTTCCCGCAGCGGATTTTTCATACCATTTAAATGCCTCATGCTCATCTTTCTCGACACCCGTTCCTTCCGCGAGGCTTTTAGCCAGGTTTCGTTGCGCCAGGAGATCGCCTTTCTCGGCTGCCAATTTAAGAAAACGAAAACCTTTGACCGCATCAAGGTCGACACCACGACCTTCGATATACCCCACGCCCAGAATATTCAACGCCTCGGCATCACCACTGTCAGCGGCACGCTGTATGAAGCCAACCGCTGACACTTCATCTTTTTCTACGCCTCTTCCTTCGCCAAGCATAAGTGCGTATCGGGACTGTGCAGCAGGTAAACCTTGCTCCGCAGCGGCCTTATAAAGGTCAGCAGCCTTTGATAGATTTACAGCTGTGCCAATACCGTTTTCATAAAAAAAACCTAACCTGTACTGAGCCAGCACCAACCGCTGTTGTGCGGCGGCAGAGATATTCTCAAAGGCCTTTAGCGTATCTTTGGATACACCTTTCCCCTCCTCATACTGCAACCCGATGTAGTACTCGGCCTCAGCATTACCCTTGGCAGCCTCCTTCTGGAAGAGAGAAAATGCTTGCTCATACAGTCCTTGACTGTACGCATCCAGGCCTTTTTGCATTGATGCCAATGCGCCCTCTGAAAGACAAAAAAATAAAAGTCCGGCGAAGAGTGCATTAGCGTTCAATATCCAATTCCTGAATGCATATTCTGAGTACCATTTGACTGGCTTTTCATGCCTTCGGCGCCGTACAGAAAAGCTTTAGGCGGCTGACTGATCAGCTGCCCGTCGCGCAACTGTAACCACAGCCTTTTATCGTCATCGCCTGCGTACTGCGGCACGATGCGCACCTCTCGATCAAGCATGATGCGATAGCTGTAATCGCGTATTTTGGGAATGGCGAACGTCATGGCGATGGATGGCATTTCTGGATGTCAGCGACGAACACCGTGTGGCGTGATCTCAGAACGCCTTTTGGCTTGTCCTGAAGAGCCTCGATAAAAGCAGCGCCTGCGGGCATTTTTCGCAAGCGATCAAAAAATGAATTGCCAGTCTACACACCTGCATTCACTCTTCCAGTCATGGCAACTTGAACGCTAAGCTTGGCCCTATGGATGACTCAGACTACCTACGCCTGTTGACGATCCAGGCCGAACAAGCCAACGCCTTTCTCTCCAATGCGCGGAAGTGGGAGCGTGAGCGTTGGGTTTGTCAGCGCCTGTTGCAGGGGCTGAACATTGCGCATCGCAACGAGGACTTCACGCCTGCCACTCAGGAGCCGCCGGATGTGCTGTTTCGTGACGGGCGTTTCGAGGTGTTTTTTGTGCTCGATGAAGGGCGTCGTCTCAATGACGAGTGGCGCGAGGAGCTGGCGCGACGACGTAGCGCTTTTTCGTTGAGCCAACTGGTACGTCGGGAAGCCAAGCCTAAACGGATTCCTGCCTCTGAACTGCTGCACCGACTCGCCCCTACCCTGCGCAAGAAATCCACCAATTATCGCGAACGCGGCATTGACCTGGGCGGGCTGGATATCATCGCCTTCGCCAGCCTCAAGCGCGAGGTGCTGGACCTCAACAGTCATTTTCCACCACCGACCGAGTATCTGCGTCAAGGCTGGCGTTCGTTGTCGCTGGTGGGGCCGACCTTTGCTCGGGTATTGTTCGCGCATCCGGGCGCTCCGGACTTTTTGCGTACCAACCTGGGGCGCAGTGTCGTTTTCGATGTTGGAATCAGTTTATGAGCCCCTTGCAGGAACTGCTGGCCGATGTGCCTCAACAAGGCCGTGTGCGCTGGATTGGTGTGCGCCCGGAGTCGCGGGCCGAGATGATCGAACTGGACGCGGTGGAAGCGCGGCGCGAAGCGGGGCTGACCGGCGATCATTCGCGACCTGGTCCGCGCAACGCCCGGCAGGTGACGTTGATCCAGTGGGAGCATCTGGCGGTGGTCGGTTCATTACTGAACCGCGCGGCGGATAACCCCATCGTGCCACAGGACTTGCGGCGCAACCTGGTGATCAGCGGCATCAACCTGTTCAGCCTGAAAAACCGACGCTTTCGCATCGGCCAGGCGATTTTTGAAACCACTGGCTGGTGCCAGCCTTGTGCGCGGCTGGAACAGCGCCTTGGTCACGGGACCTTTCAGGCGGTGCGTGGGCATGGCGGAATCACTGCGCGAGTGTTACAAAGCGGCATCATCCGCCTGGACGATGTGTTGCAGGTCGAGCCGCTGGAAATCACTGATTCCTGGCCCCCTGCCCGTCAGCACGCTTGAGACAACGCATAAATTGAGCCGCCACCTGAACCCGGAACCGCAAAGGTGTGTCGAAGAGTACCTTCAGGCAAACCGGCATCCAGTCGAGCGCAGGCCGCTCCTGATCCCGGTGTTGCCGTGATGAACCCGTTTATCGAGCCTTCTGACGCTATGAGCTGCCTTGCGCTCGCGAAGATCAGGCTCCCCGCGAATTCCTTAAACCTTCCGAGTAATCCTTATGACGCATCGTATTGTTATCGTTGGCGGCGGCGCTGGCGGTCTGGAGCTGGCGACCAGCCTGGGTAAAACCCTGGGCAAGAAAGGCACGGCCAGTGTCACGCTGGTCGACGCCAACCTGACGCATATCTGGAAACCGCTGTTGCACGAGGTCGCGGCGGGTTCGCTCAACTCGTATGAAGACGAGCTGAACTACGTGGCTCAGGCCAAGTGGAACAACTTTCAGTTTCAGCTCGGGCGCATGACCGGGCTGGATCGCGCCAGTCGCCAGATTCACCTGGCCGAGACGCTGGATGAAAACGGTGCCGAACTGGTTCCGGCACGCAGCCTGGGTTACGACTCGCTGGTCATCGCCGTGGGCAGCACCACCAACGACTTCGGCACCACGGGCGCGGCGGAACATTGCCTGTTTCTCGACAGCCGCAAACAGGCCGAGCGTTTCCACCAGCAACTGCTCAACCACTACCTGCGCGCCCACGCCGGTCAGGCTGACAGTGCTCAGGAAATCACCGTGGCCATCGTTGGCGCAGGTGCGACGGGTGTTGAACTGGCGGCAGAACTGCACAACGCGGCGCACGAGCTGGCGGCTTACGGGCTGGGCCAGATCAAGCCGGAAAACCTGCGCATTACCGTGATCGAAGCCGGGCCTAGGGTGCTGCCCGCATTGCCAGAGCGTATCGGCGCGCCGGTGCACAAGACACTGGAAAAACTTGGCGTGACGGTGCTGACCAATGCCGCGGTAAGCGAAGTGACCGCCGACGGCTTGATCACGGCCAGCGGGCAGGTCATTCCGGCCAGCCTGAAGGTCTGGGCAGCGGGTATTCGGGCTCCGGCGTTTCTGCATGAGCTGGATGGGCTGGAGAGCAACCGGATCAATCAGTTGCAAGTGCTGCCGACGCTGCAAACCACCCGTGACGAGAATATTTTCGCCTTCGGTGACTGCGCCGCCTGCCCGCAAAAAGGCACCGACCGCAACGTCCCGCCACGCGCTCAGGCTGCTCATCAGCAGGCGTCGTTGCTGGCCAAATCGCTGCGCCTGCGGATCGAAGGCAAGACGTTGCCGGAGTACACCTACAAGGACTACGGCTCGCTGATCTCGCTGTCGAGCTTCTCGGCAGTCGGCAATCTGATGGGTAACCTGATGGGCAGCGTAATGCTTGAAGGCTGGCTGGCGCGGATGTTCTATGTGTCGCTGTATCGCATGCACCAGATGGCGCTGTACGGCACCTTCCGCACCCTGATGCTGATGCTGGGCAGCAAGATCGGCAAAGGCACCGAGCCACGGATGAAGCTGCACTAAGGCCCGCCAGCCGAGAGGCGTGCGGGAACACACCATCGTGCCCATGCTTCGCGTGGGCATGCCCTTCTGCGTGCCCTGCGTCCTCCTTGAATTGACCTGTGCAGCGCAGAACTTGCGACGCAGAGCGTCGTGAAATTCATTCTTACGCTGGAGCGTGAGGAACGAGAGGCGTGCGGGGAGAACACTATCGTCATGCCGCTCTGGACGCTCTTGAGTGCATCTCGCTCTACGCTGACTTGCAGTGCCCTGAATACCCGCTATTTTTAGTCTGACCGGGCTCTGCGCGATGCGATCGGACGGAAGGCGCTCGTACAGGTATCAAGTTCGTCTGCACCGCGCAGATAACCATTGAGTCGTGTACAACGCTGCACTGTTCAGGGATCGAACCCATGATGTCGAATCATTCCAGCAGTACTCCTGCGCAAAGTCGTCCGCATTTCATCTGGTTTTCTCTGATTCCCGTCATACCTGCCGTTGCCTGGATCCTCACGCAATCCGGTACGAGTACGACCAATCTGCTTGCTTGTGCGGCCCTGCTCGCTATCGGTCTCGGTGCCTGTGCACTGGCTGCCCGCGCCCAGCAGAACGACGTGCGTCGCGCTGTTGCCCAAGCGCTGGACCATCACCAGGCACATAACGCTCAAACCAGTGCCATGTCCTCCCATGCACAGCTCAATGAAGTCTTTCTCGGTGCCATGCCGATCTGGGCCAAACAGGTCGAAAGTTCGCGCCAGCAGACCGAAACCGCCATTGTCGAGCTGAGCAGCCGCTTTATGGGAATTTCCGAACGCTTGCAGGAAACCGTGCAGGCCTCGCAGCACGCTGCCGGTGAGCTGGACGGTCAGAATGCCGATGGCGCTCTGAAAGTCCTGTCCCAGAGCGACAGCGAGCTGAGCCAGGTGATTGACTCCCTTAAAGCCACCCAGGCCAGCCGCGACCAGACGCTCTCCCAGGTTCGCAGCCTGACCGCCTACACAGGCGAGTTGCGCACCATGGCCGCGGACGTCGCAGCGATTGCTGCACAGACCAACCTGCTGGCCCTTAACGCCGCGATTGAAGCGGCGCGCGCAGGTGAAGCCGGCCGTGGTTTTGCCGTGGTCGCCGACGCAGTGCGCAGCCTGTCGAGCAAGTCCAGCGAAACCGGTCAGCAGATGTCGGCCAAGGTCGACATCATCAACAATGCCATCACGCAACTGGTGCAGGCCGCCTCCAGCGGTGCTGATCAGGACAGCCATTCGGTGGCAGCTTCCGAGCAAAGCATCCAGAACGTCCTGGAGCGTTTCCAGAGCATTACCGGTCGCCTGGCCGAATCCGCCGACCTGCTCAAGCAGGAGAGCTTCGGTATTCGCGACGAAATGACCGAAGTCCTTGTAAACCTGCAGTTTCAGGACCGGGTCAGCCAGATTCTCGCTCACGTACGCGACAACATCGACTCTTTGCACGCGCATCTGTTGCAAGCCAGCCAGTCTCCCGATGAGGCCGTCGCCATCGACGCCCGGCAATGGCTGGCGCGCATGGAGTCCACCTACGCGACCGACGAGCAACGCCGCACTCACCGCGGCGAATCGGCAGCACAGCAGAGTTCGCAGGAAATCACGTTTTTCTAGGAGTAGATCATGGCTAAGAGTGTATTGGTGGTCGACGATTCAAGCAGTGTCCGGCAGGTTGTCGGCATCGCGCTGAAAAGTGCCGGATACGACGTTATCGAGGCCTGCGATGGCAAAGATGCACTGGGCAAGCTGACCGGGCAGAAAGTGCACCTGATCATCAGCGACGTGAACATGCCGAACATGGATGGCATCACGTTCGTCAAGGAAGTGAAGAAGCTGGCCAGTTACAAGTTCACGCCGATCATCATGCTGACCACCGAGTCTCAGGAATCGAAAAAGGCTGAAGGTCAGGCGGCAGGCGCCAAGGCCTGGGTCGTCAAACCGTTCCAGCCAGCGCAAATGCTCGCAGCGGTTTCCAAGCTGATCCTGCCCTGAGATCAAGGGCCATGGAGGCCAGCATGCCAACCCCAGACGACAATCAGGCTGACGCCACCCGCGTGCAGATCGACGGCGAGCTGACGATCTACACCGTGACCGAACTCGCCGCCCGTTTGCTGCCACAGATCACTGGTGCGGCGCGAGTGGAAGTCGACTTGTCGCAAGTTACCGAGATGGACGGTGCCGGCCTGCAATTGCTGGCAGTCATCCAGCGCGAAGCCGGCAAGACCGGGACCTGGCTGCGCATGACCGGGCAAAGCAAGGCAGTCACCGAAACCTTCGAGTTATGCAATCCCGGTGTCGTGCTGTAGCGCGTCCATTTGCATTATTGCCGAGTGATCGATCAAGGAAGTCATCGTGAGTATTAATCTCGATCAGGCACAGCAGACGTTCATCGTTGAAGCGCGTGAGCTTTTGCAGGCCATGGAGGAATCCCTCCTGCAACTCGAAAGCGAACCCGGCGATCAGGACGCAATTGGCGCAGTGTTCCGCGCAACGCACACCATCAAGGGTTCGGCCGGGCTATTCGGGCTGACGCCTATCGTCAGCTTCACCCACATCGTTGAAGACGTGCTCGACCGCCTGCGTGAAGGCAGCGTGTCGGTGGACGCCGGGCTCATCGCAGTGCTGCTCAAGTCCGGCGATCACATGCTTGAGTTGATCGACGTAGTGGCCAGTCGTGGCCAGACATTGCAGCCACCAGCACTGGAACGCGAAGCGGCGCTGCGTCAGGCATTACAGGTCTATCAGGCGCCGGGCAATGCCCAGCCTGCTGACGAGGCGCAAGCGCCGAGTGTGATCGATGAACAGCCTGCCGAAGTGCTATGGCATATCTCGCTGCGTTTTGGCGTGGATGTGTTTCGCAACGGCATGGACCCGCTGTCGTTTCTGCGTTACCTCAATACGCTGGGGCAAATGGTTCAGGTCACCACCGTTACCGACAGCATCCCGGCGTTGGAAGCGTGGGACCCGGAATCCTGCCACCTGGGCTTCGAGATCGATTTTCGCTCGTCTGCCGGGCATGCCGCGATCAACGAAGTGTTCGACTTCGTGCGGGAAGACTGCGCCGTAGAAATCACCTTGATGAGCGAGACAGCAAACCACGTCGACCCCACTGGCACAGACCTGGTCTCGCAGACCGGACAAAGTCCTGCGGTTGCCAGCGGCGAACTGCTGGGTGACCAGCGTGCCGTGCCGCGTGCGCCTGCTGCGGCAACAGCTTTAGAGCGCCCTTCTTCGGCCAGCGAGCAGAAAAACAAGGACGGTCGTTATGTGCGCGTCAATGCCGACAAGCTTGATGAGCTGATCAATCTGGTCGGCGAACTGGTCATCGCTAGCGCCGGGGCCAGCCTGCTGGCCCGTTCGTGCGACAACGACCCGCTTCAGGAAGCCAGCTCGACCGTGTCGGGGCTGGTCGAGCAAATTCTGGATGGCGCGCTGCACCTGCGCATGATCCCCATCGGCGACACCTTCAATCGTTTTCGCCGCGTAGTACGTGATGTCAGTCAGGAACTGGGCAAGGACATCGACCTGATTATCAACGGTGCGGAAACCGAACTGGACAAAACCGTTGTCGAGAAGATCGGCGACCCGCTCATGCACCTGCTGCGCAATTCCATGGACCACGGCATCGAAAGCGCCGAAGCACGTCGCGCAGCAGGCAAACCGGCCAAAGGTCATTTGAGCCTCAACGCGTACCACGACTCGGGCAGCATCGTCATTGAAATCGCCGACGACGGGGCCGGACTCAACCGCGAGCGCATCCTCGACAAGGCCCAGCAACGCGGACTGGTGGCGGCCGGCGCAAGCCTCACCGATCAGGAAATCTACAACCTGATTTTCGAGCCAGGTTTTTCCACTGCCGAGGCCGTCACCAACCTTTCGGGGCGCGGTGTCGGCATGGACGTGGTCAAGCGCAACATCACCTTGCTGCGCGGCACGGTGGATCTGGACAGTCAGCCCGGTCAGGGCACCACCGTGCGCATCCGCCTGCCGCTGACGCTGGCGATCATCAACGGCTTCCTGGTCGGTATCGATCAGTCGACTTACGTGATCCCGCTGGACATGGTGCAGGAATGCATCGAGCTGGACGAACGCAACCGGCAGTTGACCCGCGACAGCGGCTACCTGGACCTGCGTGGCGAAGTGCTGCCGCTGGTCTACCTGCGTGACCACTTCAATCATGAAGGCCCGGCCGCCAGGCGCCAGAACGTGGTTGTGGTGCGTTACGCCGAGCACAAGGCCGGTCTGGTGGTCGATGACCTGCTTGGCGAGTTCCAAACCGTTATCAAACCTCTGGGCAAGCTGTTCGGCGCGCTGCGCGGCATCAGCGGCTCGACGATTCTGGGCAGCGGCGCGGTGGCGTTGATTCTCGACATACCCGCCCTGCTCAACCAGATCGTACAAATGGAGGCCCGCTCGACCCAGGCGCCTCAATCCCTGTTGCCCACTTCTCGCTGACGGATTCGCAATTCCCAAGGAGTTACTTCAATGAAATGGTTCTACGATCTGAAGATTTCCACCAAGCTGATTACCTCGTTTCTGGTGGTTCTGGCGTTGACCGCGGCCATGGGAGTCTTTGCCATCATCCAGCTCGGCCAGGTCAACCAGGCCGCTCAGGACATCAAGGAAAACTGGATGCCGTCCATGCGCGCGGCTTCGGGCATGCGCTTCTTCGCCGCCAACTATCGCTTGAAGGAAAACCGCCACATTGCAGCCGACACCGCCCAGGAAAAGGCGCAGATGGAGCTTGAAGCAGCGGACTCTCGCAAACAGTTCGAAACCCGCCTCGCCACCTATGACAAGCTGGTGGTCAGTGACGAAGATCGCCAACTGTTCAATGGCGTTACCTCGACATGGGCTGCGTACCTCAAGAGCAGCAACGAGTTGTTCGACATGTCCCGTCAGGGCCTCGAAGCCCAGGCACGAGCGCTGCTGAAGGGCGAGTCCAAAACGCATTTCGACGAAGTGACCAGTCAGTTGCAAAAAATGGTCGAGCTCAACGACGCCGGGGCGACTGCTGCTGGTGACAAAGGCACCACGCTGTACGAAAACGCACGCATCTCGATCGTCGTCGTGCTGGTTGCAGCCTTGTTGATCGGTCTCGGCCTGGCGCTGTTCATCGCCCGGATCATCTCCCGCCCGCTGAAAGAGGCTGCAACGGCCGCCGAGCAGTTGGCAGAGGGCAACCTCAACGCCCACATCGGCCACGGTTCCAAGGACGAGACCGGCATGGTGCTCAACGCCATGCGCAACATGGTCGGCAAGCTGTCGCACATCATCGGCGAAGTGCGTAATGCCGCCGACAACCTGGCCAGTGCCTCGGAAGAAGTCAGCGCCACCGCTCAGTCGATGAGCCAGGCCACCAGCGAGCAGGCCGCCAGCGTCGAAGAGACCAGCGCGTCGGTCGAGCAGATGAGCGCCAGCATCAACCAGAACACCGAGAACGCCAAAGTCACCGATGGCATGGCCAGCAAGGCCGCCAAGGAGGCCACCGATGGCGGCGAATCGGTGCAGCAGACCGTTGTGGCGATGAAGAAAATCGCCCAGCGCATCAGCATCATCGACGACATCGCTTACCAGACCAACCTGCTCGCCCTCAACGCTGCCATCGAAGCCGCGCGTGCCGGCGAACATGGCAAGGGGTTTGCGGTTGTGGCCGCCGAGGTGCGCAAGCTGGCCGAACGCAGCCAGGTGGCCGCGCAGGAAATCGGCGAGTTGTCGTCGAGCAGCGTGGACATGGCCGAGAAGGCCGGCAAGTTGCTGGACGAGATGGTGCCCTCGATCAACAAGACCTCCGACCTTGTGCAGGAAATCAGTGCTGCGTCGGAAGAGCAGGCAGCCGGTGTGGCGCAGATCAATACTGCCATGACCCAGCTCAACCAGGTCACCCAGCAAAACGCATCGAGCAGCGAAGAACTGGCGGCCACAGCTGAAGAAATGAGCAGCCAGGCCGAACAACTGCAACAGGCCATGAGTTTCTTCACCCTCGACGCATCGCCACGGGCCGTCGCGCAGAACGCTACGTTCGACAGCCGCAACAGCCCGAACCGTCAGCCTCCGCGCCCTCCACAGCAGGCTCCGCGCAAGGCATTTGCGCAAAACATGGCGGGCGCCCCGGACGAATCGGAATTTACCCGTTTCTGATTGCCGGCTTCGATAGAGACTCCAGGGGAGAACGACATGGGCTCATTGGTCACGACTCGGCAGACCGCAGCGACGGTCGAAGAAGAGGCGCAGTACCTGACTTTCATGCTCGGTGGCGAGATGTTCGCCATCGGCATTCTGGGCATCAAGGAAATCATCGAGTACGGCAGCCTGACGGTGGTGCCGATGATGCCCGCCTTCGTGCGCGGGGTGATCAATCTGCGCGGCGCGGTGGTGCCGGTGGTCGATCTGTCGGCGCGCTTCGGGCGGCAGAACTCGGATATCACCCGGCGTTCGTGCGTGATCATCATCGAGGCCAACAGCGAGGACGGCCAGCCGCAGGACATCGGTCTGCTGGTCGACAATGTCTCGGCGGTGCTGGAGATTCCGGCGTCGCAGATCGAGCCGCCGCCGAACTTCGGTGCGCGAATTCGCGCCGACTTCATCAGCGGCATGGCCAAGGTCGACGGCAAGTTCGTGATCGTTCTTGAGGTCGACCGCGTGTTGTCCATCGATGAAATGTCCAGCCTTGCCGAGGCAAGCCAGTCGCTACCGCCCGACGTCGATGCGACGTGAGGTCTGCACATGCCTGATACAGCGTCGCTCACCGATCGCGAATTCGGCCAGTTCCAGAACTGGCTGTACAACGCTGCGGGCATCAAACTGACGCTGGCCAAGAAAGCGCTGGTCGCCGGCCGTCTGTTCAAGCGTCTCAAGCATTACGAGCTGGACAACTATGGCGAGTATTTCAAGCTGATCATGAACGATCAGCGCAACGGCGAGCTGCAAGTGGCGCTGGACCTGCTGACCACCAACGAAACGTATTTCTTCCGCGAACCCAAGCACTTCGATTTTCTGCGTCAGCAGGTGCTGCCCAAGGTCACGCACGGCAAAATGTTCCGTATCTGGAGCGCTGCCAGTTCGTCTGGCGAAGAGCCCTACAGCCTGGCCATGACCCTGGCCGAACAACTGGGCACAACCCCTTGGGAAGTGGTCGGTTCGGACATCAGCACTCGCGTGCTGAGCAAGGCGCGCAGCGGTCACTACCCCATGGAACGCACCGAGACGTTACCGCAACCTTTGCTGTTCAAATACTGTCTGAAAGGCATAGGTCGCCAGGAAGGGACCTTCCTGATCGACAAGTCGTTGCGCAGCCGGGTCAGTTTCGTGCAGGTCAATCTCAATGACACCCTGCCGGATCTGGGCGAGTTCGACGTAATCTTCCTGCGCAACGTGATGATTTATTTCGATCAGGAAACCAAAAGCAAAGTGGTGGCGCGGTTGATCCCGCGTCTCAAGCCAGGAGGCTATTTCATCATCAGCCACTCAGAAAGCCTGAACGGTGTAAATGACATGTTGAAAATGGTCTCCCCTTCGATTTACCGCAAACCATGAACACGCCTGTCGGTGTAGCCGAAATAGTGCTGGGGCCTGGCGAAGTGGTCTTTCAGACCCGGCCGACTCGCCTGCGCACGTTGCTGGGTTCATGCGTCGCGATTACCTTCTGGCACCCGTGGCGGCGTATTGGCGGCATGTGCCACTTCATGTTGCCCGGGCGTATACGCAGGCATCAGCCACTGGACGGCAGGTACGCTGACGAAGCGATGGAAATACTCATTCGCCATGCGCTGGCCAATGGCACCCTGCCGGAGGAATATCAGGTCAAACTGTTTGGCGGCGGCGAAATGTTTCCAGCTCATCGCCATGACCCGCACATGCAGAACGTCGCTGACAGCAACGTTCATGCGGCGCTTGCGCTGGCCGAACAGCACCGCTTGAAGCTGATGGCTCAGGATCTGGGCAGCACCGGCCATCGCAGCATCATCTTCGACCTGTGGGACGGAAACGTATGGGTCAGGCACCAACCAATGGAAGCAATGGAAAAAGATGCCAAACAAAAAAATCAGCGTACTGCTGGTCGATGACTCGGCCGTGGTACGCCAGGTACTGGTGGCCATTCTCAACGACACCCCCGATATTCACGTGATGGGTGCGGCGTCAGACCCGATATTCGCCATGAGCAAGCTCGCTCAGGAATGGCCGGACGTCATTGTGCTGGACGTGGAAATGCCGCGCATGGACGGCATCACCTTTCTCAAGAAGATCATGAGCGAGCGGCCGACACCGGTGGTGATCTGCTCGTCGCTGACCCAGAAAGGCGCGGAAACCTCATTGCAGGCGCTGTCTGCCGGGGCGGTGGAAATCATCACCAAACCCACCACCGGCCTGAAGAACTTCCTCATCGATTCGGCTGCCGAGCTGGTTGCAGCAGTACGCGCAGCAGCCAACTCCAACGTCAGGAACCTCGGCAAGCGCACCGCCGCCCCGGTGCTGACCCCGGCCAGCAAACTGACCGCCGATGCCATTTTGCCGGCTGCCAGCGGCCATGCCATGGCGCAGACCACTGAACGCATCGTCGCCATCGGCACCTCGACAGGCGGTACACAGGCACTTGAAGCGGTTCTGACGGCCCTGCCCCGCGTCTGTCCCGGCATGGTCATCGTCCAGCACATGCCGGAAAAATTCACCGCATCGTTCGCCGAACGCCTGAACAGCCTGAGTCAGATCGAGGTGCGCGAGGCCAGAAACAACGACCGCATCCTGCCCGGCCTCGCGTTGATCGCCCCCGGCGGCAAACACATGATGGTCACGCGCAGCGGCGCCTACTACCACGTCCAGGTCATCGACGGCCCGCTGGTCAACCGCCATCGTCCTTCGGTGGACGTGCTGTTCCGTTCGGTGGCCAAATTCGCCGGCAAGAACGCCACCGGCATCATCATGACTGGCATGGGCGACGACGGCGCACGCGGGCTCAAGGAAATGCTCGACGCCGGCAGCGCGACAGTGGCTCAGGACGAAGCCAGCTGCGTGGTATTCGGCATGCCCAAGGAAGCGATCAAACTGAACGCGGCGCAGCGGATCATCCCGTTGCAGGAGATTCATCAGGTGATCCTGCACCGGTGAACCCGGAGCTGTCGCCGTGCAACCAGCGTTTCTTTCGACACCCACGTTTCACGACAGAAACCCCGGGCGCACGGCAGCGCTCAGAAAAACAGCCTTATCGGGCCCACGATGGTGTCAGCAAAGCCTGATGGCCAGCGCTGGACCTGGATGACCCTGAAGCCCCGTCAGAGAATGAGACCAACTGGAAAAAAGGCTCTGCCTCCAGGTTCCTGTGCTGATTGGAAGTCCCTGATCTGTTGCTTTTATGCTCATTGCGGTAAGACGCATAGCTCCAGTGCCCAGGGGAGACATCGGAGTCCGGACGATGGCTGCTCTGCCTCACACCGGCGGCGCTCAACTCCTGTTCGATACTGCTGATCATCCCCCTCATTTTGCCCATGTACTCTGGGCTGTAGGTGTTATCTGCACGGTCAGGCTTGGCGTAGATTGTGAACTGAGCGCCCAGCGCCACACGCTGCTTTGCCGCCGGCATCTCTGCCTGCAGGCACTTCATGTCAGTCACTTTCCACGAGTCCACCGGGCTGTCGCTCGCCTGCAGTATTTTGCCTATCGCATTGAATGCGTTCGGTACATCCTAAGGCGCCACGCTGAGGTGGATCTTGTCTCCGGCAAACTCTCCCTTGCAGTTCGGCTCCAGGCGATCCATATGGATGAAGACTTCAGACCCCGTCATCTTGAAATGATTGGCGGCAGTCCAGCCACCGTGATTTTCACCCAGCGCACTTTGTGCGACGTCATAAGTGGGGGCACGGTGATTAACGGCAAAACGTGTCTGTGTGTTGGCACGTACTTCGCTCTGATTCAAACGGCGCAATTCTGCACCTGCATCCTTCTTCACAGTCGGCTGGGCAATTGCCGTATTGAGTTTTAAATTGAAGGCGGGTCTGTTGATAGGCATAGCTTTTATACCTGCTACTTATCGGTCATGAAAAAAGGGGGTTACGCAGATAGCGGCAGCCTCTGCGCAACCTCTCCAACTCGCCGCTCTGCACTGGTCGTTGGCGACCTCGCAGATAGCTGCCCGCTGAGTGGTCAACAGGCACATCAGGTTCCATTAAACAGGATCAGGAAAACTGATCGCCTTTCGAGAAACCGACATCGTGTTTGATCTTGCCGTTCTCGAACTGGTCCATCCATGGCAGCACATCGGCACCGGCTGCTTTCAGGGCGCCCATGTTGTCTTTCACGGCCTGGTTGGCGCCGTCGCGCTGTTCGAAGTTACCGCCTCCGGTCCAGTTGGCGTTGCCGACTTCACCGATTTGCGGCTTGAAGCCCGCGCTCGTAAGCGCCTTGATCTCCGATGACAGACGCGAGGAGGCATCAGCACCGCTGGCGTACTCATGGATGCTGCCGATCAGGCCAGGGTTGTTGCTGCCGTTGGCGGCTTTCAACTGATCAGCGTATTTGACCAGCCCGCTTTCCCCGCCGGCTGTCAGACCACCACCCCAATTGCTGTCCTCCACCACGATGTCGCCTTTGTAACCTGCGTCGCGGGCGGATTTGATCAGCGTGCTCTGCATATCGGCCCAACCTTGAGTGGCACTCTTGCCGCCCTCATTGAACGTATCGAGTACAAAACTCGGATGGTTTCCAAGGGCAGATACCACGTTTTTGACATCGTCGGCGGCTTGTCGGAGCTTGTCGCCGGACAAGACGTTGCCACCACCGCCATTGGCGTTGTCACGAAACGTAAACTGAATCCTGACCCCTTGTTTGTCGCCGGCATCGACCATCGCCTTGAGCTTGGCCATTTGCGCCGGGTCATTGATCTGGTCATGGGTCATCTGGATGCGAAGTGTTTCCCCTCCGGCACTTTTCACGTCTTCGACCATTTTTTGCGCTGCCTCAGGAGACGCAATTCGGTCAGGAACCGTATTCGCGCCGCCATGAGACCCCAAGCCAGTGTTATTGAACGGTTGGGCTTGATTTGACTGCTCAGACAGTCCTGAGTCTGGCGTCGAACTGGCAGCGCCGCCGGTAGAAGCAGAAGCTCGACCTGGCCCGGACGAAGCTGGGGACGGGTTCTCGGAAGGGTTATTTGCAGAAGAGTTACTTGCGGAAGAATCACCGAGCAAGCGTTTCAGCAGCGCCTGAATCAGCGTCGTCAACGCCTCGATCAAGTCACTTTGATCGCCCCCTCCTGCTCGTCCATTCCCGGTGGTGGCGGTTGTCGGCGCGCCATTCCCCCAACTCACCGTGTTCGGCGCGCGCCGGGTACTTTCCGGAGGAAGAAAGTGCACGGCATTGCTCGACGATTTACCTGAATAGTCCGGACTCGGAGCCTGGTTGCCCGATGAAACAGGGGACCACCCCGGGCTGTTGTTGCTTACAGAGGTATTCATACTCATTTCATTACTCCTTTTTGTGGAGGTAACGCGTTTGGGTGAACGGGTTTTTGTGCAGGGCTTCAGAAACCCTCTTTATCGTCTGTCAGCGCTCAAGCAGATGGAGATTCATTAAAAGGGGCCCTTTAGATAAGCCCGCTCTGCGTCTCGCAAGATGGCAATATCCACGGCGTTGGGTAGCAGTCTTTTGGCCTCGGTAATGTTTGCCAGCTTGACGCTTTGAGATTCAAAGCCCATATCGGACGGTGTTCCATCGATCCGTTTGGCAAGGTAATAACGAGTTCGGGATGTTGTTCGGTCGTAGTCACCGATGAAGCCGTGGAACTTCACCAGAAGCCCCGTCTCTTCGTAGACTTCCTTGAGTGCATTGGTCCTCAAGTTCAAACCGGCTTCCTGCTTTCCCTTGGGAAAAGCGTGCGTTGCGCCGAACGGGTGATTGGTCGGCTCGGTGATCCACACCCTGCCGTCGGGCTCAAAAATGATCGCTCCACTGGCGGGAGCAAGGTGCTGGGAACGCTTAAATTCCGGCTCTGTGAAGTTGACCGCCCGGGTTGTAAATCGGCGCCAGCCATCCATTGTGTTGGGGGGCGTAAATGATCTGAACGGCAGGTTGTTCATGCTGCCACGGACAGCGCTGTGGGGTACAAAAACGGCTGTGGCGTATCGATCACGCCACGTATCCAAAGCGCTGGGAGACGTGGGATTTTTAACAGTGACAACATTGCCGCGCTCGTTCTTTTGGCGATGAATATAAGGAAGCGTCTGCTTCATATCGACCAGCCACTTCTTCCGACTGATCAGTCTTTTACCGAGCTCAATGCGTTCGCTGTGATTGCCAGGACCGTGCTCTGCGCAAAGTGCGGCAATACGCGCATCCGGTATTTTTTCTATCGCTGCAATACCCTCGCGGATGTCATTACGCTCGATGTTCCGAAAGACACGACTGGACGAATTGTCTTCACGAGACAGCATCGTGACCAGTTCCATGGGCGTGGTACCGAACTGACTACCCTTGTGCTCCCCTTGGGCGCGGAAGACCAGCGCGCCGCCAAGGTCGATGCGCACAGGTTTGTTACGGTGATTGAAGATGACATTGTCCCCCGTCAGACCGATGACATCCCAGTTCGCCAGCCAGGCATCCACAGCAAAGCCGCACTTCAACTGGCTATTTTTTGCCAGCGTATCGAGGTCTTTGGGGTTCCCTACTATCAGTTTTGAAATCAGTGCGGGCTTGCCTTTGCGGGACGCCAGCTCTATGTCAGGAACATCGATTCCTGCGGCACGGTACAGCCTGGAGGCAAGCACCTCGTTTCGAAGCCTATTGGCAGACGGGTTGGTTTTCACATACCACTTAACGCCATTGGGCGCTTGAAACAATCCACCTGGATTAGAGCCCTTGGCGCCAGAGAGTTGTTTCCATTTGTCAGTCTCGACGAGAGCGAATTCACCTCCCCTCTTGGACCGTCCTAAAACCGTCATGTCGACGACAATGAACTCACCGCTCCGGCGAGCCTGCGTAATTTCGTACCGGTTGGTGATATCCAGAATGACTTCATGTTCACTCTTGCTGGCCACCGATAACGGCAACCGGCTCTCACTGAGTGTCACCCCCTTCGCACCACTGTGGTTGAGCGCGGGAACGGCAGGCATCGCTTTCAGTACAAAAAGAACCGGTGTTTCTTTTTTCCTGTTCGCGTTCACCAGCGCAAAGCCTTGCGAAACGGCTGACACTGTCGAGGCACTGGCCACCCCGGTCGCGGTGTAAACGCCTTTAACCACGCGCAGGCCGTGAATAAGACCATGGGCTATTTCACGACTGCGGTAACCCTTGGAGGTATTCAGTAACAGCGACGCAGTCTCATCATCCAGAGATATCCCCCGATAAAGCACTTTAGGGTGATCCGACTCGGCCAACTCAATGGAGTAGCGCGGTATGGCGGCCCTCAGGTCGGCAAATTCTTCTTCGGTTGTTTCAGAGGCCGTGTACTTCTGCAGCAGTCGCATGAACTCTTTGCCGTCTATCGAATCCAGTACGCTGTCCTGCCGCCCCGCCAAACGACACTCTTCGACAGTATTGAATTGCTCCACTGGAACTCCCTTGCCTCGCCCTCGCGAAACAAAGTTGGGCACTTTATTACTGACAGGCCCCAGTGCCGAGGTACTTTGAGCGTTTGAAAACCCAAGGTGACTGAAATTGTGTTTTACGGGATTTATCATTAAGCCCTCCTGAACGTTCGTCTTGGGACACGCGATGAACATTCGTCCCTGGAATGACAGGCATCAGGACTGTTATCAGACTCGAACGCCATCAACCGATACTCACAAGGCAAATAGCCATTTTTCGGGTTGATCCACTCATGGATAAAGCCTGCTGATAATGAACAGCCCCCAGAAAGCAGCCAGTTGCTATCACCGAGAAAATATTGAAAATAAGCAGAACTTATAATTGGCTGAACAGCATTCATCGCAAACACTCATCGCCCGCATTTACTGGAAAATTGAGTAAATGAGTGTCGCAGTGTGCTGTGCGGTTCCATTAAGCAAACAAGAGGGACTTCTTCAATGGGGAACCATCACTGTAAGTGATCGACATTCGTGGCGAATGTCTTAAAGCCAATGCAATGAATACTAAGCTACTTGCGTGACCGTAGTGTGTGAAGTGATCAGACATAAGTCATGCGACAACATATACATAATGCGCCATATTCAGTGACGCACTAAAAGCTCCAGACCGCACACATTTGCCCGAGCAGAGCATGTCGCCAACGTGCAAAAGGTTAACGAGATCTGGCCGACCAACGCCCCACATGGATTTTTTCGACGTCACCCGCAGAGAAAATCGTCGGGCTGTTCGGGCACGCATGAGAAGATACCGGCACCTCACGTCAATGCTTCGTTTTTCAGGTATAAAATCCGACCGCCATGACCAGACCCGTAACACTTCAGGATGTCGCCAACCATGCCGGCCTTTCCAAAGCTGCGGTGTCGCGCTACCTGAATCGAAGTATCAGCCTGCCGCCGGAGACCGCGAAACGTATCGACACGGCGATCAAGGCGCTGGACTACCGGGGCAACAGTCTGGCCCGACGCCTGAGCAAAGGCGGCAGTGAGACCATCGGTCTGGTGCTGCCGGACATCGCCAACCCGTTTTTTGCCGAGCTGGCAGACGCGGCCGAGGAAGAGGCGTCCGCCAACGGGTATAACCTGGTGCTGTGTGTCACCCGCAACCTGCTTGAACGTGAAAGCACCTTTGTGCGCTGGCTGGATTCACGTAACGTCGATGGCTTGCTACTGGTCAGCAACCGTCCGGACGACGGCACGCTGGCCAGTCAGTTGGCGAGCTACCGCAATATCATTCTGCTCGACGAAGACGTTCCCGGCACCTCGCAGCCCAAAGTGTTCGCCGACAACCATCAGGGCGGTCGCCTGGCGACTGACTATCTGATCCGCCATGGCCATCGACGCATCGCTCATGTGTCCGGGCCGTCAGCCTTGATGAGTGCCCGCGAGCGCTATGCCGGCTACCGGGAAGCGCTGGCGCTGGCGGGCATCGCAGAGGTGCCGGAATACCTGTGCTTTGGAGATTACAGCCGTGAGTTCGGGCGTATCGCAACCGCTCAGTTGCTCACCCTGCCCCACCCTCCGGAGGCGATTTTCGCCGCCAGTGACTTCATCGCTCTGGGCGTGCTCGATGTCCTGCGTGAGCGCGATATCAGCGTGCCCGGCGCCATGTCGCTGGTGGGGTTCGACGACGCCGTTTATGCCAGTCTGCTTACCCCACCGCTGTGTACCATCCGCCAGTCCTCCAGGGAGCTTGGCCGTCTCGGCGTGGCGCAATTGCTGCAGCGCATGGCGGGCGGCGACTGTACACAGGACGTCGTGCGCGTACCCGTAGAGTTGGTCTGCCGGGGCACGGTAGCAACTCGCAGTGACTGATTGCGGGGCAACCAGTAACACCCGGCCTTAAATCGGTGCACTGCCATCGGCATCCTGAAAAGCCGATGATTGCGGAAAACTGTGGCGCATCAAGGACGTACGGTGCCTGGCCGACATCGTGAAAAAAATGGCACACAATCTGCTTTCTCCAGTTCTCAAACCTGAAGACAAAGCTCATTTGTCTTTTTTTTGAAACGGCTGGTAAACCGGTTTACCGATCTGATTTGCCGCACCGGCAAACAGACTAGGAGGATGGCAATGCTGCGTTTCAGCAAGCGTTTCACCCTGACCCTCGGCGCTGTCCTGGCCTTGGCGTTGTCACCCATCATTCAGGCCCAGACCGGCAAACGTCTGGCTCTGGTACAGGTCAACCAGCAGGCGCTGTATTTCACCCAGATTACCCAGGGCGCACAGGCTGCGGCGAAAGCTGCCGGAGCAGAGCTGGTGGTGTTCAACGCCAACGACAATCCGGCAGCCCAGAACGACGCCATCGAGGCCTATATTCAGGACAAGGTCGACGCCATTCTGGTCTGCGCCATAGACGTCAACGGTATCAAACCTGCGGTCACCGCAGCTGCGCAGGCGGGAATCCCGGTGGTGGCAATCGACGCTGTGATTAATGGCGACAATGCCGTACAGGTCGGCGTGGATAACCGCGAGGCAGCCCGACAGATCGGCCAGTACACCGGCGAATACATCAACCGCGAACTGGCGGGCAAAGCCAGCATCGGCGTGGTCGGAGCCCTCGGCTCTTATGTACAGAATCTGCGTCTGGACGGTTTCCGCGAGGGCCTGGCAAAGACCGCCAGCCAGGCGAAGATCGTCAACACCGTAGACGGCAACAACGTACAGGACACCGCCCAGGCTGCCGCGGAGAACCTGCTGACCGCCAACCCTGAATTACAGATCATTTATGCCACTGGCGAACCCGCCCTGATTGGCTCGGTTGCCGCGAGCATGTCGCAAGGTGCGGGCGAGCGGGTCAGGATTTTCGGGTGGGACCTGTCCTCTCAGGCAGTGCAGGGTCTGGATGACGGCTCTGTCGCGGTGGTGGTGCAACAGAACACGCAGGCCATGGGCAAGACGGCGGTGGAGTCGGCACTGGCGCTGTTGTCCGGAAAAACCGTGGCTCGCGAACAGAGTATTCCCGTCACGCTGGTGACCAAAGCCAACCTGGCCGCTTATCGCGCCGAGTTCAAATAAGAGGGCTCAGCATGCAGACGCCTGGCGAAGTGCCTCGGGTACAGATGAGCGCGATCACTAAACACTATGGCTCGATAGCGTCGTTGCGCGGTGTGGACCTGCTGCTGCAGCCCGGTGAAGTGCTGGGGCTGGTGGGCGACAACGGCGCAGGCAAATCCACCCTGACCAAGATCCTCTCGGGTGCGGTACTGCCTACCAGTGGGCGTATCGCCATCGACGGCGAAGAAGTCAGCTTCAGCGGCCCGGCAGATGCTCAACGCTGTCATATCCAGATGGTGTATCAGGACCTGTCGCTGTGTGACACCGTCGATGTGGCCGGAAACCTCTTCATGGGCCGCGAACCGATGCGCCGCGTGCTCGGCGTGCCGTTGCTCGATGAGACGCGCATGCACCGCGAAGCACGGCAGATTCTTGAAGCGCTGGGTATCACCATCCCTGATACCCGTGCGCAGGTTCGCCATCTTTCAGGCGGCCAGCGCCAGGCTGTTGCGATTGCCCGCGCGGCTGCCTTCGGCCCCAAGGTTCTGATCATGGACGAACCCACCGCAGCGCTTGCGGTAGCCGAAGTCGAGGCGGTGCTGGAGCTGATTCGCACCATCAGCCGCAAAGGCGTCAGCGTGATTCTGATCACGCACCGGCTGCAGGACCTGTTCCTGGTCTGCGACCGGATCATGGTGATGTATGACGGGGCCAACCTGGCCGAGCGAAGGATCGCCGACACCGACCTCAACGAGGTCGTCGAACTTATCGTCGGGCACAAATTCACTGCCCGCTCCGCTTGTGCCTGAGAGGACACGACTTCATGAACACTCTCGACCTGACACGCCAACCTATCCTGCCTCAGTCCCGGCTCAAGCGCGTGCTGCACGATTTCCCCGGCGTGGTCAGCATCGGCCTGTTTTTCGCCCTGTGCCTGGTGCTGTTCACACTGGTGACCGACAACTTCCTGAGCAGTGCAAACCTGCTTAATGTCATTCGCCAGAACGCCCCGTTACTGATCGTCGCCGTGGCAATGACGCTTGTAGTCACCACCGGCGGCATTGACCTGTCCGTGGGCTCGACGCTGGCCCTGGTCGGGGCGCTGGCAGCCATGGCGCTCAATGCCTGGCACCTGCCATGGCCGCTGGTACTTGTCGGCGGGCTTGGTGTGGGGGCTATGATCGGCGCGTTGAACGGCTATTTCATTGCCTATGCGGGCATCCCGGCGTTTATCGTCACCCTCGCTACCCTGACCATCATTCGCGGCCTGGCAATGTTGCTGACACAAGGCTACTCAATTCCCGTACCACGCGAAGAGACCGTGTTTCTGGGCCTCGGGCGCGGATGGTTTCTGGGTGTGCCGCTGGCCGCCTGGCTGGCCCTCCTGACGGCGCTCGGCGGGGCGTTGATGCTCGGCAAAATGCGTTTCGGACGCTACCTCACCGGCATTGGTGCCAACGCCGAAAGTGTACGCCGGGCGGGGGTAAACCACAGGGGCGTACTGCTGCGGGTGTACATGCTCAGCGGTATGGCAGCGGCGCTGGCGGGCATGATTGTCACGGCGCGTTTAGGCAGCGGCTCTTCGAATCAGGGTGAAGGCTTTGAACTGGAAGTGATCGCCGCCGTGGTGCTTGGCAGCACCAGTCTGTTTGGTGGTTTCGGCACGATCGTCGGCACGCTGCTGGGAGCCCTGACCATGGCCGCGATCAAGAACGGGCTGATTCTGGCCCACATTTCACCGTTCTACACGCAAATTGCCACCGGGCTGATCGTGCTGCTGGCAATCTGGCTTAACACACGCATTCTGCGCACCGGTCGTCCACTCGGGAGGGCTGGAGCATGAGCCTGTTTCGTCATCCTTCACCCCTTCCACTCGGCGTCGACAGCGGCCATGCCATGACGGTGCTGGGGCCAATGCCGGTCGAGCGCCTTGGCGCCACTTTGATGCACGAACACATTCTGCTCGACGCATCGGGCAAATGGGTCGCACCCAGTTGCTGCGGCGAACGGCACCTGGCCGAGCGCCCGGTGAGCATCGAACTGCTCGGCGAGCTGCACATGAACCCGCTGGTCAGCCGCGACAATTGTCAGTTGTTCGATGTCGACCTCGCGTGCGAAGAACTGCTGAAGTACCGGGCGCTGGGCGGGGAAACGGTGGTCGATCCGACCAACCTGGGCATCGGCCGCGACCCGCAGGCCTTGCAGCGGATTTCCCGTCTGACCGGCCTGAATATCATCATGGGTGCCGGTTTCTATCTGGAGCCCTCGCACCCGCATTACGTGCGCGAACGCTCGGTGGAACAACTGGCGGAGCAGATCATTCATGACGTGGGCGGTGGCGAGGAAAAGCCGGAGGTCATTGCCGGCCTGATAGGCGAGATTGGTGTTTCTGCCGCATTTACGGCTGACGAAGAGAAATCACTGCGTGCCGCAGCCCGTGCAAGTGCCGCGACCGGCGTACCGCTCTCGGTGCATCTGCCGGGCTGGGAACGCCTCGGCCACCGGGTACTGGACATCGTTGAGGCTGAAGGCGCCGACCTGCGCCATACGGTGCTGTGCCACATGAACCCGAGCCACAGCGACCCTGCGTATCAGCATGCGCTGGCGGCACGCGGCGCGTTTCTGGAATACGACATGATCGGCATGGGTTACTACTTCGCCGACGAGCACGCGCAGTCGCCCAGCGATGAAGAAAACGCGCGGGCCATCGTCGCCCTGATCGAGCACGGCTTCGGCTCGCAGGTGCTGTTGTCTCAGGACGTCTTTCTGAAAACCATGCTGACTCGCTATGGCGGCCATGGTTATGGCTACCTGCTGAAACACTTTGTCCCGCGCCTGCGCCGTCATGGCGTTACCGGTGAACAACTCGAAAACCTTTTGATCGACAACCCGCGCCGGGTCTTCCAGCGCGGCTTCCAGGCTCCTTTTTCATCGCAGAGGAATGCAACGTCATGAAACAGTCCGTATTGCTGGCTGGCGAATCATGGGTCAGCACGTCAACCCACATCAAGGGCTTCGATCAGTTCGACAGCGTCACCGCGCACAATGGCGCACGGCGTTTGCTTGCGGCGATGGCAGACAGCGACTATCAGATCACGCAGATGTGCGCCGATCAGGCACAGATCAACTTTCCGGCCACGGTTGAAGCACTCCGTCAGTATCAGGCGGTGATCCTCTCCGACATCGGAGCCAATACCCTGCTGCTGCACCCGGACACCTGGCTGCGTGGCAAGCGTACGCCCAACCGCCTCAAAGCCCTTCGCGAATACGTCTTGCAGGGCGGTGCATTGATGATGGTCGGCGGCTACTTCAGCTTTCAAGGCATCAATGGCGGCGCGCGCTACCGCGGAACGCCTGTCGAGGAAGTCTTGCCTGTGCGCTGCCTGCCTTACGACGATCGTGTCGAAGTGCCGGAAGGCTTTCTGCCGCAGATCAACAGCGATCACCCGATACTGCAAGGCCTGGGCGGCGAATGGCCGTACCTGCTTGGCTACAACGAAGTTGAGTTGCATCCCGAAGCTCAATTGCTGGCCACCGTCGAAGGCTCTCGGCACCCGCTGCTTGCCGCGCGTGAAGTCGGTGCAGGTCGCACGCTGGCCTGGACCAGCGACCTTTCCGAACACTGGCTGCCGGAAGCTTTTCTCGACTGGGAAGGCTATCGCCGCTTCTGGATCAACAGCCTCGACTGGCTGACCCGCCGTACCTGACCGGAGGCTCCGATGCTCGATGACCCGATAGCCCTGACCCGGGCACTGTTAGCGTTCCAGACCCTCAACCCGCCGGGCGACGAGGAAGCGTGTGCGGCTTTTCTTGCCGAGCAGCTGAGCCGCCACGGTTTTGTCTGCGAGCTGCAGCGTTTCGGTGAGCGCCGTTTCAATCTGGTCGCCTGGCTTGAGGGCGACGGCCCCGGCAAACCGCTGGGGTTCACCGGCCACCTGGATACCGTACCGCTCGGCAATGCCACCTGGAGTCACTCGCCGTTTGCCGGTGAGATTGCCGACGGCCGGCTGTACGGGCGAGGATCCAGCGACATGAAAGCGGGCATTGCCGCCTTCATCGTGGCCTGCCAGCGCAGCCGTGCCGCCATTCAGCGCGGCCCGGGCGTTCGCTTGTTGCTCACCGGCGGAGAAGAAACCGGCTGTGATGGCGCCCACGCACTGTGCACGGACGCTCCCCATTTGCTTGGCGAACTCGGCGCACTGCTGGTCGGCGAACCGACTGCCAACTATCCGATACTCGGGCACAAGGGCGCATTGTGGCTACGCTGCGCCAGCCACGGTCTTACGGCGCATGGAGCAATGCCGGAAGAAGGCGTGAATGCCATCTATCTGGCCGCCCGACATATCGACCGCGCACAGACCTTTGAGGTGGGCCCGGCCCATCACCTTATGCGCAAGCCCACCCTGAACATCGGCACCATCAGTGGAGGCCTGAACATCAACTCGGTCCCGGACTACGCAGAGTTCACCCTCGACCTGCGTACAGCGCCGAATCTGGACCATGATGAGATCCGCACGCGATTAGCAGCGCATCTGGGCAACGGTGCAGAGTTGAGTACCCTGATTGATTTGCCTGGTGTTTGCGCCGATCCCGACGAGCCTTGGGTCCGACAGGTTTTTGCCCGCTGCCAGGCTTTGCATGACGCCCCTTTGCAGGCACAGACCGTGCCCTACTTTACCGATGCCGCTGTGCTGCTACCCGCCGTCGGTCACCCGCCCACTCTTATTCTCGGCCCGGGAGAGCCGAGCATGGCCCACAAGGTGGATGAGTATTGTGAGGTCAGCAAACTTCAACAGTGCGTCGAGCTGTATGCCGGTTTGATCGAAGACTGGGCAAACATTCAATCCACCGCTGCAGCACAACACACTAACGCATCACAATAATAGCCTTTTAATATTAACCCCCTGTCTTAGCACACCTGTACTATTTCCTTAGCCTGCGCACTGGTTATTATTGTAACGGCCACTAACACTTATCAGGCAATGACTGAAATGCCTGTAATGCGCTAATGGCTTACTGACCAGAAACTTTGAAATAACACGACAAACAGGTGATTTCAAATGAATAAGGAATTAATGATGCGCGAACTCAATAATGAAGAACTGGCACAGATCGGTGGAGGTATGACAGTAGGAGAAGGCGTGGCAGCCATCGGCGTAGTGGCCGCTGCAACGGCGCTGGCTCCGGTGACTGCGGTCGGTGCGGGTGTCATATTGGTCGGCGTGGCAGGGGCCAGCGCGATTGACGCCTTTCAGACCTACCAGATGGCGCAGTAACACGCCTTGCCATTTCGGGTGGGCAGCGCAGTGCAGGCACCTACCGGGAAAACAGGAGAACATTATGATGCCCGATCGTCATAAGCTCTTTGGGAAAACCGTCAATTCGTCGAGACTGTTCTGGCTGGCAGCGCTCGCATTTCTTATTGCCGCCAGTATCGATTTTCAATGGCATTACATTGGCCTTGCCGGCATGTTTACAGCGCTGGCCGCCACCGCTCGGCGTCGGCAGGAAACCTGACCAGCCCAGACTCATGATGCATGACTTGATCATCTAACCTCTTGCAACGGTTGATCCGGCTGCAAAACTCACAGACCGCCAGCGCCTGGATACAACCGATTGCACACGATGATCAAGCCGCCCGACCGCCCACTTGGTTTATAGTATTTTTCAATAACGACCACGAGGTTTGACATGATTATCCGCAATCAGAAAACCACTGGAACCACCGTCGACAATTATTCGGTTCATGCTCATGTACTGACCGACGCCGAGATGTACAGCGTCTCCGGTGGTGCCGATTTCACCATCATGCCGGTGCCTGGCATTGGTGTGATCAAACCGGACCCGATCTGCGTGTATCCATTCCCTGACGTGCCCCCGCCGTCGGATATTCGCGGGCCATTCATTACTGCCTGATGCCCCGTTATTCCCTGGCCCGTATGCACGCAGGTCAGGGAGTACTCATTCGCCGCTCGCGAATCGAGAGCAGGTTCAGACGCAGTTCCGAAGGCCGCAACGGCTTGGACAACACTGACACTTCCGCGCCCTGCATTGACTCAAGCACGACTTCCACTTCCCTCCCGGTAACAATCAGCGCAGGCACATCCCAGCCACGGGCAGCTCGTATACTCTCGATGCAGTCCAGACCATTGGCCACTGTGCCCAGATCGTAATCGGCGACGATAATGTCGCAATGAGTGGTGAGCCCCTCCGCCGATCGGGCGGTCTGCACTTCGCATCCCCACCTTTCAAGCAGCGCTGCGGTGGCCATCAGAACGTTCTGGTCGTCCTCCACCAGACACACCCTGACCCCTTTGAGCAGGCTCTCGCCCAATGCCTTCTTGGGTACCACCCGAACAGGCGCGCTCACCTCTTCAAGCCCATGAATGGTGACCGTAGTCCCGCGGTCTATTCGCGAGACAATCGCGATTTGCACATTGAGAATCTGGCTGAGCCTTTTGACGATGGACAACCCCAACCCGACGCCCTCCACGTCTTTGTCGCGCACATGGCGGATGCGGTAGAACTCGTCACAGACCCTGGGCAAATGTTCCGCAGCAATACCCCGGCCCCGGTCATACACACTGATCGACAGACGCCCCGCATGGCTGCGCACACCGATCAGCACCGGGTGATCAGGGGCATATTTGAGCGCATTGGAAATGATGTTCTGCACCATCGTGGCGAGCAACGTGGCATCGACCCTGACCCAGCGTCGACAAGGTCGCACCCGAAGCTCTACACCGGCCCAGCGGGCAGCGGCAGTGTTCTGATGAGCGACTTCATTGAGCATGTCACCCAGATTGACCACATCCGACTTGGCTGAAACCTTGCCGCTGTCCAGCGTGTAAATATCCAGAATCGAGCGAAACAGCTGCGACACGTTGTGCAGGGAGCGATCGATATTATCGACCAGTTGACGCTCATAATCGCCCAGCGGGCTGGACCGCAGGCAAGCGGTAAACATGCCGATGGAGTGGATGGGCTGGCGCAGGTCATGACTGGCCTGAGCCAGAAACCGCTCTTTCTCGCGATTGGCCACGGTCGCCTGCTCTGACGCCTCGCGAGCCCTCACCAACAGAATGTGCGCATAGCCAGGCACCAGAATAGTGACGGCGACGAGCATCAGGACCATAAATGGCTGCGCCTGCCAGTACGGCGTCAATTGATAGATGACCAGTATCGCCAACAAGGCCAGGGACGCCGCAATTGCAAGATATCGCGAACCAAAGCGCATTCCGTTGCCTAGAGTGACCCAGACCATCACGCTGAAAACCGGCAGTGTTGCCTCCCCGCCAACGATCAGTCCGACGGAAATGGCAGTGTAGTCATGCACCATCCCGAATACACGGCGCAACGCAAATACACCTGGATAGCTGATGATGTGCTGGCGCAAGACCAGAGAAACCACCAGAAAGCCCGCATAGTAGAAAATGATGGGCTGATAGGTGGCAACCTTGAGCCCCGGCAGAAGACCAATCAACGATACATAGCTGATCGCAAACGTCGCCACGATCAACCGCAATGTGGCCTGATCCAGTTCAGCGTTTTTCTTTCGGTCTTTCATGGATGCACCTCGTTGTGCAGCGAGCGCAGTACATTCTTGCGTCCATGCAGTCGATCACCCGGGGCCTGTGACGGCATCAGTCGCCGATGTTCAGGCTGCCAAGGTCAGATGCCAATTGCAGCTTGGCGTTATGCCAGTTGACCAGAGACTCCACGCGTTTCTGGGTCGCCGCGCTCAGATCGTTTTGCGAGCGCAGAAGCTCAAGAATACTGCCAACGCCTGCTTTGTAACGACCCTGGGCAATTTCGTAAGACTTGCTGGCACTCTCGACAAAAAGACGACTGATTGCCAGCGCCCTTGTTCTGGACTCCAGGGTCTGTCGACTCTTCCAGACACTGAGCGCAATACTGTTTTCAACCTCGTGCAGGGCCTGTTCGCGGGCGGCGCTTTCGTAACTGGCGGCCCGCGCTCTGCGCCGATTGAGAAAGCCATCGAAAATCGGCACGGTGATTTGCACACCGATAGTCCAAGTGTTCACCTCCTGACGGGTTGAAACCTGCTCGATAGGCGTGTCCTGACGGCTGTAATTGCTGAACAGCGACACCGTCGGCAGCCCCTGAGCTTTTGCCGCATCGGCCTTGGCCTGGCTTGCCGCCCAGTCGGCGCGGGCCTTTTCGATAGCCGGATGGGACGCTCTGGCCTGCTCCATCAAACTATTGACGTTGCCCAGAAACACCCCTTCATCAGCCCCGGGTTCATCCAGTTCAACCAGCTTGAACGGTGCTGATGGCGACAGCCCCAGTTGGCTGGCCAACTCGCCTTGTACCGCCGCCAGATCGCCCTCCGCCATGACCCTGTTCAATTGTGCTTCGGCATAACTGGATTGAGCCTGGAGACGATCCGTCTGCTCGCCGGCACCCTCGCGATACTTTGCGTCAGCGGCTTTCAGACTGTTGGCCGCCAGACGCTCGGCGCTGACTCTGGCGTGTAGCAACGCCATGTTCGCCTGCACTTGATAGAAAACCCGGGCGGTGGCAAGCATCGACTTCTGCACCTCTTCGATCCGGCTGCTACTGGCGACATTCAATAACTGCCGGGCGCTTTCGACTTTGGCGGCGCGCAGGCCAAAGTCGAACAATACCCAACTCAGGTTGAGGCCGTAGACGCTGGTATTGGAGTTCAACCTGGAGTCGGCTTCGGGAAAACCCGGGTAGCGCGTGGTCTTGCCAGCCCGCCCCTTTTGAAACTGCCCCTGCACGGTCGGATAGTAAGCCGAATGCTCAGCATCCAGGTCAGCCTGCCGTGCCAGCTCGGTCAGCCAAACCTCACGCAATTTCGGGTCGGCACACAGCGCAACAGACACGGCCGTTGCCAGACTCAATGCGTCTGGCAGACGACTGGAGCCGGGGCACGCGTCCACACGAGCATCGGCCAGGCACAACGACGCCATTAACAGGCCGAACGCGCTCAACAGGCACTGCCAGCCAGCGCAACGAATCATGCCCCGCCGCCTCACGCTGAAGGAGCCTCGTTAAGCACCGGGCCGTCGTAGGCAACCCGGCCTTGCGCAAGTGCCACGACCCGATCCGCCGTGCGGATGGTTTCCGGACGGTGGGCAACGATGATGCGGGTGATGTTCAACGTTTGCAGCGCCTGATTGACTGCGGCTTCCCTGTTGATGTCCAGGTGGCTGGTCGCTTCATCGAGAAACAGGAGTTGCGGGCGCTTGTAGAGGGCGCGGGCCAGTAGCACCCTTTGCTTCTGCCCTCCGGACAGTACCGTGCCCATGTCGCCCACCAGCGTGTTATAGCCCATCGGCATCTGCGCTATATCATCGTGGACTGCAGCGAGATGCGCGCATTGCTCGATCCATTTCTGATCGGCACCGGTCTCGAAAAAACTGATGTTGTCGCCGATGGAACCGGCGAACAGCACATCGTCCTGAAGCACAGTACCGGTGATACGGCGCAGCCTGTCGATGTTTTCCGGCCCGACCGGCAAGCCATCCAGCAGAACACTGCCCGCGCAGGGCGCCAGAATGCCCAGCATGACATTGAGCAAGGTACTTTTACCGCCACCCGAGGGACCGACGATGGCTACCGATTCGCCTGCGTGGATATGAATCGACACGTCGTCCAGCACATACGGTTCATGCTCGGAATAGCGAAAGCGCAATTGCCGTACTTCAAGGCTGGGCACCCTGTCGTTGCACGCGTCATCGAACGTATCCGGACCGGCAATCGGCTCGGCATCGTGCAGCACGATGTCGGCGAGCCGCTCACCGTGCAGGCGCAACATGATCACGTCGACAATCTTGTCGATCAGACCAGCCACCCGACCGTTGAACTGCTCCTTGTACGAGTTGAACGCAATCAGCATACCGGCGCTGAATTGCCCTTCCAGAACCAGTCTGGCACCCATCCAGATAACAATGATCGTGACCAGTCCGAACAGCACGCCGTTGAAGGCCCGATAGGCCAGTTGCAGTTTTTGCGGGTGCAGACCGGCATTGATTTCCTCGACCAGTAAAGCGCTCCAGGCACTGCAACGCTGCTCATGCCGATTGAACAGCTTGATGGTGCGCACGCCGCGCGCGCTTTCCAGAAAGTGCGACTGCTGACGAGCAGCATGGACCAGCTGGTTCTCGCTGGCACGCCGCAACGGCCCGAACCAGATCCAGCGCGCCAGGCCGTAGATAATCATCGCCACCACTGCAACAAGCGCCAGCTTCGGGCTATAGGCAATCATCAGCCCCAGCGTGACGACCGTCATCAGCCCATCCAGCAGGGCCTCAATGAACGATGTGGTAACGGTCTGCTGGATGGCCTTCAGAGAACCGAAGCGCGAGACGATATCGCCCAGATGACGACGCTCGAAAAATGCTACCGGCAGGCGCAGCAGATGGGTAAAGACATTGATCTGCCACTGTGACCCGAGCATCGTGCCCAGGTACATCAGCGCCCATGCACGGGCCAGCGCAACGGTGTGCTGAATGATCAGCAATAGGCCAAAGCCGATCGCCAGCACCGTCAGCAGGTCCAGGTCTGCGCTGACCAGCACCTTGTCGATAACGGTCTGCATGAAAAACGGACTGAGGATGGTACACAGCTCCAGCGCCAGGGCCAGAAGCAGCACCTGCGTCAGCACCCGGCCAAAGCCCTGTACTCGCCCCAGCAGTTTGCGCAGCGGGATCGGCGGCTGTGCAGCGGCGGGCTGAAAATCACTTTCCGGCCACAACTCCAGTGCCACGCCGGTAAATGCTGCCGACACCTCGTCAAGCGTCAGCTTGCACAGGCCATGCCCCGGATCATGCACCACAACACCGCGTGCATTGACCTCCTTGAGCACTACGAAATGGTTGAAGTTCCAGTGCAGCACGCAGGGCAACTGCAACTGACCGAGCGCATTCAGCTCGACCCGCAACGCACGGCTGCCCAACCCGAGCCGCGCAGCCATGTGGGTCAGTTGCTTGAGGTTGACCCCTTTCATTGAGGGCGAGAGACGTTGCCGCAACGACAAGAGGTCACTGTGCTGGCCGTGATAGCTGGCGATCATGGCCATGCACGCCAGACCACATTCAGTGGCTTCGGCCTGGAGCACAACCGGCAGCTTTCTCCCCACACCAAAAGCGAAGGTATTTCTCAGGTTCAAAGCCGCTTTCCTATTCCGCGCAAGGGCTCCAGCATCCACTCATAGAGCGGCAGCCTTTCCTGCATGATGTCGGCGTCCAGTTGCATGCCGGAACGCAAGCGCTCGTGCATGCCCTGGCCGTCGATGGCTTGAGACGCCAGGGCAACCGTGACCCGGTAGAAAGGCCCCTGTTCACGCATCGGCTCAGAGACGTTGCCCAGGGTCATGACTTCATCGGCCGGCAAGGCGGTACGCGAGATCGATGACACCCTGCCCGGTTGCAGTCCAAAGCGTTGATAGGGATAGGCCTGGTAACGCAACATCACCGTGTCACCAGTGCGCACGAACCCCACGGAGCGGCTGGGCAGATACAGTTCGGCGTGCAGTTTTGCGTCGGCAGGCACAATGCTCAGTAACGGTCGCGTACTGTCGACTCGTGATCCATTGGAGACCGCGATCGCCGTGGCCTCACCCAGCGTCGGTGCGGTGATGAAAATCTCTCGTTTGGTTTCACTTTCGATCAAGCGGTCCTGATTCTCGGCCAGCCTGCGTCGCAGATCGGCAAGCTGCTTGCTCTGGTTGAACGGCAGCTCGACCAGTTCCGCCCGCAGCCTGGTGCTTTCGGCACGCACCGTGAGCAGCGAGCGATTCAGCTCTTCGCTCCGCAAGCGCATGTCCAGAACTGCATCCTGTTTTTCCTGAAGCTGGTCACGGGACACGTAGTCCTGACGTTGCAGGTTGGCGTAGCGCTCGGCAAGGCCCTTGGTCAAAGCCAGCCGCTGACGCGTCAGGTCGATTTGCGCGAGTATTTTCTGCTGCTCGGTTTCAAGCGCCGCGACCTGACGTTTCTTGCCCTCCAGCTCCTGAAGATGCAGAGCGAGCGTCTCGTCGATTTCCTGAGCGAGGCTTTCCTGACGACGTTTGATCGACAGGCTGATCGCCCGTTGCGCGCCACCCGCCTCACCGCTTTGTGTGTCGCTGGACAAGGCCATCAGCACGGCACCGTCTGTAACGTGTTGCCCCTCGACGATGTCGAGCCGGGTGATCACGCCAGCTTGTGGTGAGTAGATCCTGATCAGGCCGGTTTCAGGCAGCAGTACGCCGCTTGCGGCTGTACGTTTGGTGTAGGTGGCGAAGGTCAGGAACAGGCCCATGCTGATGCAAAACAGCAACGCCACCGCAGCGGCCAGCCTCATCGACAATGGACTGACCAGCAAAACCGTCCCCAACGTACTGCGCTTTTGCGCATCAAGCGCCTCAGATCGAAAGAGCATGAATGACCATCGCTTCAATCATCAGGAATGCTCCATAAAACAGGCACCATAAACGGGCGACGTATTACAGCCCTGACGACAAGTAACCTCAATAGCACACATGAACTAATGGCCAAAATACACACTAACAAGTAGCTCATTTGTGCTATTGAGGTGTTTGTAATCGGTGACTTTAATGGTGTTGTCTTCCGTCGTTCAACGGTACGTAAGCCCTGATTTATCAATGACCCTTTCAGAGGAAACAACGCCATGACTCAAGCAGTGAACCCACAACAGGCACATGATGCCCTTCCTGCCGGACCAGCACTTCGAGTGCTGAACGAGACCGAGTTGAGCCAGGTCGGCGGTGGTATTGAATTCAGCGCATTTGGTTACACTTTCGCAGGCGGAGAGTCGTTTGCGCCAGGTTTCAATTATGCATCCATCACCAACTCGCGGGGTATTCCGGTTTATTACACAACCTGGCAGAACTGACAGCGTTATCAATGCGCGGCTTACAGAACCCGGACATTGTCCGGGTTTTATGCTGACGGCTTCTATTTCTGAAGTGTGAATTCGGCTTTGTCAAAAGACAGCCAGCAAGCATCATTGTCGGTCCACTTTGATTCACTGGTGCCCAACACACCTTTCACAAGAACCCTGTCGCCCTTCTTGAAGCTGCTTATTTTTTTCTTGTTGACCAACAGGTCATCGCGGGTCAAGCCCTGGCCCGTGCATTTGGGATTGGACGGATCGCTGAAGATGACCGCAATCTGATTCTGACCGACCGCCGTCCCGGTTTTAGTAATGCGCTGTACGACGCCAGGAATGATCAGTGTTTGAGCGTCCCATTTTTCTTTCGCGGTAACCTCATTGGTCTGCCAATCGCGCCATATTTCTGTCAAGGTTGTTTCTCTGGCCTCAGCCAGTCCTCTGAAATCCCCGCTCAGTACATCACCTGTTTGATCAAGAACGCCATTGGTCATTGACATGGCCTGATCAAGACCCGCACACCCCGACAATGCCAGAATCAACGGAAACAAGGCTACACTTTTCATTCATACACTCCACTGACTGGCACACCAGACACCTAACGCTGCCACTCATTATTTAAATAATTAACGTCGAATAATTTCGCACGCAACCGTAGTCACGGCGTAACAGAATATCAATAGTACAGATGCACTACGTCATCCCTGACTAACTGATCAACCCAGGCATTAATATGTGCCACTAGTACATACGCGTACGTGCCACTAGTACATGCGTGCTATTTCCATTCAACCTTCGCCTCTCAATACTCCCGTTGTTGGCACCCCGCCGAACGGAAACGCCTAAGCCCTCAGGGCTGGCAGCCACCCCTTGTGGTTTTTATGGAGTATCTGGAGTCGCTATGAACCCCTTATTCAAACTATCCCCGCTTGCTTTTGCGGTTACTCTTGCACTGCTTCCAGATGCTCAGGCAGCGGATTACGTTCTTACCAATGGTCAGGAAACCTTTAACAGCGACCGTTTGATCGATGGCGCGATCGACGTCAATGCAACTGACGGCAACACTTCTACCCTGACAATCAACAGCGGCGCAACCGTGACCAGCGAAGGTGGCAGCATCGTTGGCCAGGCCAGCAGAACCGGCGTCAATATGGCTCAGGCCAATGTTGTGGTTGAAGGGGCAGGTTCGCGCTGGGTAGTACCGCGTACCTCATTTGTACTGGGTAACACGATCGTTGTCGGTGGGGTCGGTCAAGGCGACCTGAACGTGCGCAACGGGGGTCAGGTGTCGGTGCGGGATCTGGATCTGGGTGAAGTCAACGGCTCCCGCTCCAACGCATTTTCAAACGCGCAGTTGCTGGTGAGTGGCCAGAACTCCCTGGTCGACGCGGTCAATATCGAAGCCGGTGGGGTGTTTGTCTACAGGTCGAGCATAACGGCCAATGATGGCGGCAAGATCAACAGCCAGCAGGTAGACATCGACTCCGTCGTCAATCTTTCCGGCGCCGGAACCCGCTGGGACAACAGTGGCGCGTTCAGAAACAGAAACAACCTTACTCTCGATAACGGCGCAGTACTGACCACCGACTCGCTCTTACTGGGTTCGGCCATCATCGGCCGCAGCAATCAGGTGAGTATTTCCGGACAAGGCACCCGCCTGGCAGCGCAAAGCATGACGCTCGGCACCAGTGACTCTCGCACTTACCTGACGCTGTCCGACGGTGCCGAGCTGAGTTCTACCAACGGTATTCTCATCAGCACCATCAGCAGCATCAACAATCCGACACGCGGCACGCTTGCTGTGGGCGGTCCGGTCGTGACCGACCCCAACCGTACCGATATCGATTCGACGACTGCCGGAACAGCTCAGGCGGCCGGCCGACTGGACCCGCAAACCGCCATTAATTTCGGCACCGGCAACGGGGGACATTTGGCGTTCAACCATACCGATACTGATCTGCAGGTTGCCAACACGCTGAACGGAACGGGCCGAGTGTATGCGTTCAACGGCAACACCACATTGAGCGGCGACCTTACCGGGCTGGCCGGCAGCGTCGTTGTGCGCGGTGGGCGACTGGTGCTGTCGGGGAACGTCGACCAGGTCAATCAGCGCGGCAATACAGCCACCACCCAAAGCCTTTCGCGGTTTAACGTAGGCAATGGCACCCTGGTGGTCAATGGTATTGCCGGGCGCACCGAATTCGGGACTTATACCAACAGCGCCCAAGTACTGGACGGCGGTGTTCTGGCCGGCGTCGGTCAGGTGGGTACTACGCAGGTAGCTTCCGGCGGTACTCTGTCGCCCGGCGAAAGCGCCATAGGTGCGCTGGCCATACAAGGCGACCTCGACATGGCCGCAGGCTCACGTTACGCCGCGGACATCGCAGGCGACGGTAGAGCAGACAAGATCAACGTAAGCGGCACAGCCACACTGCGCGGTACGCAGGTCAACGTCACTGCGCTGGATCCTGCGCAGAGCTATCAGAGCGGCAGGACTTACACCCTGCTCTCTGCTCAGGGCGGTGTGGTCGACGGTGCCGCCGCAGGCACCGCCTATGCCCAGGCGCTGACCAACTCGGCGTTCCTGAATGTCGGACTGCAGCGCACCGCCAATGATCTGAACCTCACCATCGAGCAAAAAAGCGTAGAGCCGACACCTACGCCAACTCCTACTCCTGAGCCAACTCCAACTCCAACACCGACACCGGAGCCAACTCCTACTCCTGAGCCGACACCGACACCGACACCGACACCAGAGCCTACACCTACGCCCACTCCAGAACCCGCACCTGCTCCGGGCATCTTTCAGACGGTCATGCTGACTCAAAACCAGTTCAATACCGCTGGCGCGCTGAGCGTACTCGAGCAAAGCGGTGAGCCGCTGCGCCTCTACAACAACCTGCTGGTTCTGGATGCCGAAAGCGCTCGCAACGCAGCCGATCAACTGTCTGGCGACTACCTCGGCAGTACCTCGACAGCCCTGATCGCTAATAGCCAGGTGGTATCGGGAGTGCTGGGCACTCGTATGCGTAATCTGCTGGATACGGGAACATTGCGCATGCCAGCCATGGCACTCAATCTGATGCCAAGCACACCGACCACGCAAAACGGCGCCTGGGTGCAGCCATTCGGCAACTGGACCAAGACAAGCGGCAATAACGGTGCCGGTGGTCTGCACCAAAGCACTGGCGGCCTGCTGTTCGGGGCAGACGGTAGCTTCACACCGGATTGGCGCGGTGGCGTCTACGTCGGGTACAGCCGTTCGAAGTTCGACGCCGATGACCGCGATGCCGACGGCCACAGCGACAACTATCATCTGGGCCTCTACACCGGTGGTCAGATCGATGCCCTGCGCCTCAGTGCTGACGTCGGTTACACCTGGCACAAGCTGGAAAGTGAGCGGAACGTGGCGTTTGCCGGATTCAGTGATCACTTGACCGGCAAACGCAATGCCCAGTCGCTGCAGGCAAGTGGTGAAGCGGCCTACCGCATACCGGTCGGCAGCATGGCTCTGGAGCCTTTCGCCGGCCTTTCCTACGTGCGCTACGACGCAAAAGATCTGCACGAAAAAGGCGGACCAGCCGCACTGGACGTGTCCAGCGATAAACAGGACACCTTCTTCTCGACACTGGGTCTGCGCGCGTCGTCGAGCATCAATGTGGCGAACGTCAATACGCAGGTTTACGGCTCAGTAGGATGGCGACGTGCCTACGGTGACCTGGACCCGCGCAACGTCCAGTCTTTCGCTGGTGGGCCAAACTTCGAAGTGCAGGGCGTCGCTCAAACGCGCGACACCGCCTTGACTGAAGTGGGCGCGAAACTGCGCTTGAACAGGCAGACCGATCTGGACCTGTCCTACCAAGGGCAGTTCGGCACCGACACGCGCTTCCATTCGGTTAATGCAGGCGTGACGGTTCGCTTCTGACCGTAGTTGTAGCGCTCGGCGTTATACACAAGTCTGCTCTCGATTCTGGCCTAAGGCCGTGGGAGCAAGCTTGATCGCCAAGGGTCCAGTACAGCACCGAAAACGGGGCGTCTGGACCCTTTTTTCTTGAGCAGGCTCATCACGGACTTCAGGGTCGAACTCACTCTCGAATGAAGACAGATCGCACTTCTCGCTCCGCTGCCTGAAGAACCTCGAACGCAGCGTAGCGCCTGCGATGCTGGTCTACGAGCGCTCCCTGTACCGGTGTAAACACGCGGTTCAGGCTCGCCATGCATTCCATGACATCGAGCAGACGCAGACCCGCTTCAGCAGCAACGGAAATTCGGGCACCACGTGCAGACCGTCGGCCAGGCTCAGCGCCGCGCTGCCGAGGGAGCCGCCCCAGCCCGCATGGGCGTCGATCAGTGCGGTGCTCAACGGCTCCTGGCGAAAACGACGGATCAAGGAGGCGACGGCGTAGCTCATCCAGTCTCTCTCTGACGAACACGGCTACAGCACCAATCTGCAGGCCCGTGGCCTGCGACAGTCTCGTTCCGGCCTGGTCGGGCTGATGCTGCCGCGATCCGCAGTTGGAGCTTAGTACCGTGGAGTCGCTGCTGGCCTACTCCATCGACGAGCTATTCATCGTCGACGCTACCGATCCGGACAGCATCCACAGCGCCTGCGCGCGTGCCGGCGTGCGGCATCTCAATCTCGACCTGCCGTGTACCCTCGCTCCATCGATCACCAGTGACAACTACCCCGGCGCCTTCGAGCTGACGCAGGCAATCCTCAGCGAACTGGCGCCCATCAGCGACCTGTCATCGACGGATCTCTGCCTGTTCGGCGGCTACTCCGACTATGCCAGCCGGGAACGGATCGGCGGATTTCTGGCCGCCAAGCGAGCGCATTTCGGCGAAGCTACCAGCGACGACGTCTTAAGCGAGGTGCCCTATGTTCAAAGCGGTCTCGACTGAAAATTTATCCTTGAACAAAAAAAGCGTCCCTGGGGACGCCTTTTCTGTTGAGCTCAATCTTCAAGTCAGGCTTATACCTGGCTCAAGCTTGCTCGTCTTGCTTGTCATCGTCGTCGTGCTTGAGTGCTGGCTTCATGCCTGGCTGAGGCGCGTGTTCAGCGTTGGGCGCGATTTCTTCGCCGTGGTTCTTTTTCTCTTGCTGAACTTTTTTGTCGTGGGCGACGTTACGTGGGTCGGTCATGGGAATTCCTTGATTGGGCAGAGGATTCAAGCACCCATCGACGTGATACGTTGGCTTTGAGCGCCGGGGCAAGATTTGGAGTCAGACTGGGCGGAGGCGTTCAGTGTATTTCGACCGGCGAGCACGCGACCACTCACGCTCATCTCTGATGAATGGAGGCAAGGACGACCGACCCCGGTCAACTAACGCTTTTGGCCGTTTGTTCAATACCGGAGTACTAACGCGAGGGCCAGTTGACCCGGTGTGCTGTCGGCGGAACACAAAACGTTCGCATTTATCCATCCTGCCAGGGTCAGATCCAGAGGATCCGTGCAAGCCTCTTCCCAACCCGTTCGGGTTCCATGCCTAAAGGACAATGTCATGGCGTCAATCGATAGCAAGGCCACCATCAACTACACCGTGCGAACAGGCCCGGGGACAGTGCAGGTCGACCCCTCCACGGGTAGCGATTCAAACTGGAGCATCATCCTTCAGCCTGACGGCAAAATCCTTGTCGGTGGCGAAAGCTTCCAGACTGCCATTGGCTATCCTGGCTCGCCGGGCGATGAAAGCTATGGTACGCGCGGCAGCTACACGGCGGTGCGCCTCAACGCTGACGGCAGCCTGGACAACAGCTTCGGCCAAGAGGGAATTGCCCTCGTGCCCGGCAACCTGGACCCGGAAGATTATGCTTACTACGTAATGGCGGTGCAGGCCGACGGTAAAGTGCTATCAGCACAGCCAGGGCTTGGCGGTTTGAAGGTAGAACGTTTCAACGTGGATGGCACTCTGGATACCACATTCGGCAATGGCGGTGCCGCGGGCCTTGACGTACCGATCGGCGCTGATGGAATGGCTATTTACGCCACAGCAGATGGCTCGGTGTACGTCAGCCTTCGCGGCACGTCCCAAGCGATCGTATTCAAGCTGGACAGCACCGGGGCGCCGGTAGAGGATTTCGGTGCCAACGGCGCACTTCTCCTCAACCCGACCGGGCAATACGGCACCGGCAATATCGCCACGGTCGTTCAGCCCGACGGCAGCGTATTGCTCGGCAGTTGGCTGTACGTGGGTGCCGACGGCCCCCACGACCCGGGCGATCCGGTTTATGCCGTTCAGCGACTTGCAGCGGACGGCAACCTGGATACCGCGTTTGGCGTGGACGGCGTGGTGTATTTCGATACCGCGCTGGGGCTGGACTACCGCGCTGCGATAACCGTGCAAGCCGATGGCAAGATCATTGTGTCCGGCGAGAGTAACGACAATAACGCCTTCAACGTACTGCGGCTGAATGCGGATGGCTCGTTCGACACCTCCTTTAGTGACGATGGCAAGCTGACGATCCAGGTACCCCAAGGCGCGTCGAACTATGCCCACTCGGCAATCGTTCAGCCCGATGGCAAAATCCTTATCGCCGGCGACGTGATCACCCGTCTGAACGCCGATGGCAGCCTGGACACCACCTTCGGCAGCCAGGACGGCCAATACCACGTGGACGGATCCAGCCAGGCCAATCACCTGATTGGCAACGACACGGCCGAGATTATCCGTGGCCTGGGCGGAGACGATGTGCTGCAAGGCGCGGGTGGCCGTGACGTGCTGGCAGGCGGGATGGGCGCAGATATTTTCCGCTTCACCCAGATCAGCGACAGCTACCGTACCGCTACCGAAACAGGCAGCGACCGGATTCTGGACTTCGACGCCTCTCAGGACCGTGTCGATCTGACTGCGTTGAGCTTTACCGGCATTGGCGATGGCCACAATGGCACGCTCGCCGTCCAGGCCAACGCCGAGGGTACTCGCACATACCTGAAAAGCTTCGATGCCGACGCCAACGGACAGCGCTTCGAACTGGCGTTCGAAGGCAACCTGGCGGGGCAGTTGAACAGCACCAACCTGGTGTTCACGGCCCCCACCGTCGAAGGAACGGCTGGCAAGGACGTAATCACGGGGAGCGCAATGTCGGAAGTCATTTATGGCCTGGCCGGCAACGACCGTATCGACGGCGGCAGAGGCTCGGATGTGATCATCGGAGGCGCGGGCGCCGACTTGCTGATCGGCGGCGACGACCCGAACCTTTCGGTCTATGGCCGTAATGGCATCAATGACGCTGACGTGTTCCGCTACACGGCAGCCACTGACAGCTACCGCACGGACAGCCAGAGCTTCGTGGACCTGATTGCCCGGTTCGCAGACAACAATGACAAGATCGATGTGTCGGCGCTGGGTTACACAGGGTTCGGCGACGGTACCGGCACTACGCTGAAGATGGCCTATAACGCGGATCTGGACCGCACCTACCTCAAGGATGTGGAACCTGACGCTGAGGGCCATCGGTTTGAGATTGCCCTCACCGGCGACTGGACCCAGGATCTGGGCAACAACGATATGATCTTTGCGCCAGCCGCGCAGGTGTCTCTGGTGGGTGTGGCTAGCGCGGCCACCCAATCAACAGACATGGTGTAAACCAGGCATAACGCCTGCGGGGGTTGTAGGAAGCCGGGGGTCGCCTTGAGACGTTTGTGCTTAGCCAGACAGCGTGCAAGCAGTCTTACAGGCAACCCTCTACCGGCCAGACCGTAAACAGGTGGGGTCAGGCGTACGAAGTATTAATCGCTTCATGAGTGTTGTAGCTATAAGTCTCCAACAAAAAAGGCGTCCCGAAGGACGCCTTTTCTGTTGAGCTCAAAACAATTGTTTTTGAGCTCTGATCTTCAACCCTGATACAGCTAGGCGAAAATGGTCGGGGTAAGGGGATTCGAACTCCTGACATCCTGCTCCCAAAGCAGGCGCGCTACCGGACTGCGCTATACCCCGATGATGCTAAAAAACACCTCCGAGGAGGCGTTTTCTATTTGGGTGACGCTTGTGGCGTCACTCCCTAAGATCCAGCCAGATACAAACTGACCAAAAATGGTGGGTCGTGTGGGATTCGAACCTACGACCAATTGGTTAAAAGCCAACTGCTCTACCAACTGAGCTAACGACCCAAATATGGTCGGGGTAAGGGGATTCGAACTCCTGACATCCTGCTCCCAAAGCAGGCGCGCTACCGGACTGCGCTATACCCCGACTGAAACTGCATTGAATCTTGCGAAATCTGGCTCCACGACCTGGACTCGAACCAGGGACCCAGTGATTAACAGTCACTTGCTCTACCAACTGAGCTATCGCGGAACTATCGATTTCAGATTCAACTTTACAACCTGTTGCCTTGAAACCAGCGTGCTGTTAACTCGTTGATTTCAATCTCATCGACCTTTGCGCTTCGTTTGTATCGTTGCGTTCACGTCTCTGAGGCGCGCTATTCTACAATTTTAAAAACACCTGTCAACCCTATAAATTGCTTTTTAAGACAATGATTTGCGATTTTTTCCCAGATCCCCTTTCAGGCCCGATTTTACTGCTGGCAGCATCCTCAGAAAAAAGGCCCTCGGCGAGAGGGCCCTCTATATAGAGCTGGCGAGCGCTATCAGGCAAACACGATCTCGTCGTCGACCACCTTGCCGGTAATGGTGGTACCGGGCATGAAGCTGCCCGAGAGGATCATCTGTGCCAGCGGGTTCTCGATCCAGCGCTGGATCGCCCGCTTCAGCGGCCGTGCTCCATAGACCGGGTCGTAACCGACGGCAATCAGCTTGTCTAGCGCCTCGGGGCTCAGGGTCAGCGCCAGCTCGCGTTCGGCCAGACGCTTGCGCAGGCGGCCCAGCTGGATATCGGTGATACCGGCGATCTGGTCACGCGCCAGCGGTTCGAAGATCACCACTTCGTCGATCCTGTTCACAAATTCCGGGCGGAAGTGCGTACCCACCGCATCCATCACCGCAGCACGTTGCGCCTCACGATCACCGACCAGTTCCTGGATCTGGGCCGAGCCCAGGTTGGAGGTCATGACGATCACGGTATTGCGGAAGTCCACCGTCCGCCCGTGGCTGTCAGTCAGGCGTCCGTCTTCAAGCACCTGCAACAGGATGTTGAACACGTCGGAATGTGCCTTCTCGACCTCATCGAGCAGGATCAGCGAGTACGGCTTGCGACGCACGGCTTCGGTCAGGTAACCGCCCTCTTCGTAACCGACATAGCCCGGTGGTGCACCGATCAGGCGAGCCACGGAATGTTTCTCCATGAACTCGGACATATCGATACGCACCATCGCCTCTTCGGTATCGAACAGGAATTCGGCAAGCGCCTTGCAGAGTTCGGTCTTACCCACACCGGTCGGACCGAGGAACATGAACGAACCGCTTGGACGATTCGGGTCGGAAAGCCCTGCACGCGAACGACGTACGGCATTGGAGACCGCGACCACCGCTTCTTCCTGACCGATTACCCGGTTGTGCAGCAGGGTTTCCATGCGCAACAGCTTCTCGCGCTCGCCTTCCAGCATTTTCGACACGGGAATACCGGTCCACTTTGACACGACTTCGGCAATTTCTTCCTCGGTCACTTTGCTGCGCAGCAATTGGTTCTCGGGTTTGCCGTGCTGATCGACCATTTGCAAGCTACGTTCCAGGTCCGGAATGATCCCGTACTGCAACTCGGCCATGCGGTTCAGGTCGCCACGACGACGCGCCGCTTCCAGTTCCTGACGGGACTGCTCTATTTTCTGCTGGATCTGTGCAGAGCCCGTTACTTCAGCTTTTTCCGAGGTCCAGATTTCTTCGAGATCGGCGTATTCCTTCTCAAGGCGCACCACTTCTTCCTGGAGTTTTTCCAAGCGCTTGATAGCCGCTTCATCCTTTTCCTTCTTGAGCGCCTGAGCTTCCACTTTCAGCTGGATCAGGCGACGCTCAAGACGATCAAGCACTTCAGGCTTGGAGTCGATCTCCATACGAATGCGGCTGGCCGCTTCGTCGATCAGGTCGATGGCCTTGTCAGGCAACTGGCGATCGGTGATATAGCGATGGCTCAGCTTGGCCGCGGCGATGATCGCACCGTCAGTAATGGCGACCTTGTGGTGCACTTCATAGCGCTCTTTCAGGCCACGCAGGATTGCGATGGTGTCTTCTTCGCTCGGCTCGTCCACCAGCACTTTCTGGAAACGACGCTCAAGCGCAGCGTCCTTCTCTATATATTGGCGGTACTCGTTGAGCGTGGTGGCACCGACACAATGCAGCTCGCCGCGAGCCAGCGCAGGCTTGAGCATATTGCCAGCGTCCATCGAGCCTTCGCCTTTGCCGGCGCCGACCATGGTGTGCAGTTCGTCGATAAACAGGATGATCTGGCCTTCCTGCTTGGACAGTTCGTTGAGCAGCGATTTCAGGCGCTCTTCGAACTCACCACGGTACTTGGCACCGGCGATCAGCGCGCCCATGTCCAGCGACAGCAAGCGCTTGCCGCGCAGGCCATCGGGCACTTCACCATTGATGATGCGCTGCGCCAGGCCCTCGGCAATGGCGGTCTTACCCACGCCAGGTTCGCCGATCAGCACCGGGTTGTTCTTGGTGCGGCGCTGCAGGACCTGAATGGTGCGACGAATCTCGTCATCACGACCGATCACCGGGTCGAGCTTGCCCTCTTCGGCACGCTTGGTCAGGTCAACGGTGTACTTGTCCAGCGCCTGACGCGACTCTTCAACGTTAGGGTCATTCACGGCACCTTCGCCGCGCAGGTTGTTGATGGCGTTTTCCAGGGCTTTCTTGCTGACGCCCTGCCCCAGCAACAATTTGCCGAGCTTGCTGTTCTCGTCCATTGCTGCGAGCAGCACCAGCTCGCTGGAAATGAATTGGTCGCCTTTCTGCTGCGCCAGACGGTCGGCCTGGTTAAGCAGGCGCGCAAGATCCTGCGACATGTTGACGTCGCCAGTGGGGTTCTGGATTTTTGGCAGTCGGTCCAGCTCTGCGCTCAGTTCCTTGCGCAAGCTGTTGATGTCGAAGCCTACCTGCAACAGCAGAGGCTTGATGGAACCGCCCTGCTGCTCAAGCAGCGCCTGCATCAAGTGCGCAGGTTCGATGGCGGGATGGTCGAGGCCAACGGCCAGCGACTGGGAATCGGATAACGCTAACTGTAATTTGCTGGTCAATCTGTCGATACGCATTAGTCACCTTCCTTTAATGCAGGCCGGAGCAATGAACACACCTATAACGAAAACCTGCTGAATAGCCAGTTAGATGCGGACGATTCTGCGCGTTTCAAGCGTGCCGTGGTTGATACAGATCAGACGTGTGTTCAGCCAAGCCTAGCTGGCCCGCGCAAAAGAGCCTGCAATCAGGTGTGATCAATCCAGATCAGCGAGGCGAAGCGGCCAGTGCGCGCGGCACGCCTGTAGGAAAAGAAGCGCGGATCGGTGAAGGTATCCAGCCCGCCGCCGTACACGGCAGAGATACCTTGGGCTGCCAGTCGTAACCGGGCGAGCGCGTAGATGTCGGCCATGAAACGATCAGGATTCGAACTGGCGACAAACGCAGCGACTGTCTGCGGGTGGCTGGCGGTAAAGGCCTCGCGCACCTCGGGGCCGACTTCGAAAGACGGCTGGCCTATGGCCGGACCCAGCCAAACCATGATGTCTTCAGGAGCGCACTGAAAACTGTCGGCGGTGGCTTCCAGCACACCGGCCGCCAGTCCGCGCCATCCGGCATGCGCGGCGGCGACGCGGGTGCCGTCGCGACGACAGAACAGTGCGGGCAGACAATCGGCGGTCATGATGGTGCAGGCAACGCCAGGGCTATCGGTCCAGCTGGCATCGGCTTCGACAACCCGGGACGGATCAGCAGGCACGACGTCGACGCCATGCACCTGCTTCAACCAGGCGGGCTGAGCCTTGAGACTGGAGGTCAGGCGCTGGCGATTGGTCGCCACGGCCTGCGGGCTGTCATCGACGTGATCGCCCAGATTGAAGCTGTCGAACGGGGCCAGACTGACCCCACCCGAGCGGGTGGTAACGCACGACTTGATCTGAGCTGGCGCAGGCCAGTCAGGTATCAGCCAGTCATTCACCCGATGAACGCCTCGCGATCCTGCTTGAGCAGCGACAGCAACCAGACGAAATCATCCGGCAGTGGCGACTCCCAGCTCATGCGCTTACCGGTGGTCGGATGATCCAGCTCCAGGAAGCGGGCATGCAACGCCTGCCGCGGGAAGGTCTTGAGCGAATCGACCATGGTCAGGCTGGCCGCTGGCGGAATACGGAAACGACCGCCATAGGCAGGGTCGCCGACCAACGGATAGTTGATATGCGCCATGTGCACGCGAATCTGGTGGGTACGCCCGGTTTCCAGCTTGACCCGTACATGGGTGTGCGAACGGAAGCGCTCCAGCACGCGGTAATGACTGACCGCCTGCTTCCCGCCCTCCATCACGGCCATGCGCTGGCGCTGCTGGCCGTGACGGCCGATCGGTGCGTCGATCTTGCCGCCTGCGGTCACCACGCCAATCACGATGCACTCGTAGATACGACTGACACTGCGACTCTGCAACTGGGTAACCAGTTGGGTCTGTGCCTGAATGGTCTTGGCGACCACCATCAGACCAGTGGTGTCCTTGTCCAGACGATGCACGATGCCGGCACGCGGAACATTGATGATGTCCGGCACATGGTGCAGCAAGGCATTGAGCAGCGTGCCGTCGGCATGACCGGCAGCCGGATGCACCACCAGCCCCGCAGGCTTGTTGATGACGAGGATCTGGTCGTCTTCATAGATGATGTCGAGCTCGATGTCCTGAGCAACCCATTCACCCTGGGCCTCCTGCTCGGCAATCAGCTCGAGAACAGCGCCACCATGCACGATGTCGCGGGGGCGCAATACGCCTCCGTCCACAGTCAGGCGGCCGTCCTTGATCCAGGCGGAAAGGCGCGAGCGCGAGTGCTCAGCGAATAATTGTGCGGCGACTTGATCGAGGCGTTGACCGCCCAATTCGGACGGCACCTCTGCGCGGAGTTCTATATTTTCGGACATGACCAGACTAGGTGGCGGCTAGCCTTTGGTTTCGGCAGCGCGCTTGTGGTTAAATACGGCGTCTTTTGTCCCGCCGGTATCGCGGGGCGCTCATCATAACAGGACGGCCCCGCCCAAGACAGCAGGCCGTTATAGGGACGCAAGCCGCCATGCAAGTGAAACACCTGCTGCTGATCGCCATCCTCGCATTGACTGCGGCCTGTTCGTCGAAGGAAGTCATCGACGAAAACCTCAGCGAAGTCGAGCTGTACCAGCAGGCGCAGGCCGACCTGGGAAATAACAGCTATAACAGTGCCACGGAGAAACTCAAGGCACTGGAATCACGCTATCCGTTCGGTCGCTACGCTGATCAGGCCCAGCTCGAGTTGATCTACTCGAACTACAAGAACGGTGAACCCGAAGCAGCCAAATCCGCTGCCGAGCGTTTCATCCGTCTGCATCCGCAACACCCGAACGTCGATTACGCGTATTACATGAAGGGCCTGACCTCCTTCGATCAGGACGTCGGCCTGCTGGCGCGCTTCCTGCCGCTGGACCAGACCAAACGTGACCCGGGCGCTGCCCGCGACTCGTTCAACGAGTTCGCTCAGCTGACCAGCCGCTTCCCGAACAGCCGCTATTCGCCGGATGCCAAGCAGCGCATGATCTACCTGCGCAACCTGCTGGCCTCCTACGAAATTCACGTAGCCGACTACTACCTGACCCGTCAGGCCTATGTCGCCGCCGCCAACCGTGGCCGCTATGTCGTGGAAAACTTCCAGGAGACGCCATCGGTAGGTGACGGTCTGGCCGTTATGGTCGAGTCCTATCAGCGTCTGCACCTCGACGATCTGGCAGCCACCAGCCTTGAAGTGCTCAAAACCAACTACCCGAACCACCCGCAATTGGCTGACGGCAAGTTCACCCCGCGTCAGGCCGAAGCCGACAACCGCTCGTGGCTGTCGAAAGCGACCCTTGGTCTGATCGACGGTAGCGCACCGCTGCCACCGGGCCAGACCCGTGCCGATCAGGACATCAAGAAGCAGTATCAGGACGCCAAGGACGCCATTCCGAAAGAGTTGTTGCCGGAAAATCAGGCAGAGCTGGACGAGCAGGCGGAAAAAGACGCCGAAGCGAAAGGCACCAAGAGCCGTTCGTGGTTCAGCTACATGACCCTGGGTCTGTTCGACTGATCTTCACGGCATTAAGAAAGAGGCCTTCGGGCCTCTTTTTTTATGCAGCACATTTATGCGCCGCAGCCACTGTGCGCCTGACTGTACCTTGGCTACACTGCGCCATCGTCAATCACTAAGCTGGTAGTCATGGTTCGCTTACTCATGTGGGCCGCGTTGATCGCGGCGGTGATCTGGTTCGTCAAGCGCCTGATCAATCCCCCCAAGCCGAAGTCCCGTGCCGAGCCGCCTGAAATAGCGGCCACCCCAATGGTGCGCTGCGCACACTGTGGCGTTCATCTCCCTCAGGATCGCGCGCTGAGCCAGGCACAGCAATGGTATTGCAGCGAGGCACACCGCCTGGAAGGCCCTGCGGCACGTGACCGCTGACACGCCCTCGCTTGCCAGCCCACAGGCGCAAAGGATTCTGCGGCTTTACCACCTTTATCGGCTAACCATCGGCGTGGTACTGGTCCTGCTGATTTCCAGCAGTCTGGAAACCGAACTGTTGCAACTGGCCAATCCAAACCTGTTCCGCTCGGGTTGCTGGCTGTATCTGGTGTTCAACATTCTGGTCGTCGTGCTGCTGGAGCGTCCCAGCCGTCAGGCGCAGCTTTTCAGTCTGGCAATGACTGACGCAATCATGCTCTCTGCGCTGTTCTACGCGGCGGGTGGCCCTTCCAGCGGCATCGGCAATCTGTTGATTGCTTCCGTAGCAATCAGCAATGTATTGCTGCGGGGCCGTATCGGTTTGCTGATCGCCGCCGTTTCTGCCATCGGCATTATCTACCTGACGTTCTATATCAGCTTCGGTACACCGTCGGTTTCCAACGACTACGTGCAGGCCGGCTCTCTGGGTGCCCTGTGCTTCGCCGCCGCACTGCTGGTGCAGGCGCTGACAGCGCGCATGCAGGTCAGCGAAGTGCTGGCCGAACAGCGTGCAGCGGATGTCGACAGCCTTGAAGAACTCAACGCGCTGATCCTGCAACGCATGCGTACCGGCATTCTGGTACTGGATGCCAACCGTCAGGTGCTGCTGGCCAATCAAGGTGCCCTTACCCTACTGGGCCATGAGCGACTGGTCGGCCAGGTTATCGACGCTTACTCGCCGCAACTGGTGGAACGCCTGCGCCACTGGCTCGTCAACCCGATCATGGTGCCGCGCAGCGTCACGACTTCACCCATCGGGCCGGTGCTGCAACCGAGCTTTGCCGCGCTCAATCGTGGCGATCAGCGCCAGACGCTGATCTTTCTTGAAGACCTGTCGCAAATTGCTCATCAGGCGCAGCAGCTCAAGCTCGCCGCGCTGGGACGCCTGACCGCCGGGATTGCCCACGAGATACGCAACCCGCTGGGCGCAGTCAGCCATGCCGCACAGTTGCTCAACGAATCTGAAGAACTCAGCGCAGCGGACCGACGCCTGGGGCAGATCATTCATGACCAGTCGGGGCGTATTGATCGGGTCATCGAAAATGTTCTGCAATTGTCGCGCAGACGCGAAGCGCAGCCCGAACTGCTGGACCTGAAAACCTGGCTGGAAAACTTTGTTGCCGAGTTTCGCAGCGCCGCCATGGCCGGACAGTCGGTTCATGTCGAAATCAGTCCCGGCACGCTGACAACCCGCATGGATTCAGGGCAACTGACCCAGATCATGACCAACCTGCTACAGAACGGCCTGCGCTACAGCGGCAGAAATCATTCGTCAGCGCAGGTCTGGCTGAAGCTGCATCATGACCAACAAAGCGACTTGCCGATTCTGGAAGTGCAGGACGACGGGCCAGGGGTCAGCGAGCAACATTTGGCCAAGCTGTTCGAGCCGTTTTTCACCACGGAAAGCAAAGGCACCGGTCTTGGTCTATATCTGTCACGCGAGCTGTGCGAAAGCAATCAGGCGCACCTGGAATACGTCCCGCGGCAAGGTGGCGGCAGTTGTCTGCGCATAACCTTCGCCCACCCGTTCAAAACGAGCTGAGCATGAGCCAACGGCAAAAAATCCTGATAGTCGATGACGAGCCGGATATCCGCGAACTGCTGGAGATCACTCTGGGGCGCATGAAACTCGACACCCGATGCGCCCGCAATGTTGCCGAGGCCCACGACTGGCTGGCCCGCGAGCCGTTCGATATGTGCCTGACCGACATGCGTCTGCCCGACGGCAACGGCCTTGAGCTGGTGCAGCATATTCAGCACGGCTACCCCCATGTGCCAGTGGCGATGATCACTGCCCACGGCAACCTGGACACCGCGATTAATGCGCTCAAGGCCGGGGCTTTCGATTTTGTGACCAAGCCGGTTGACCTCGGCAGGCTGCGCGAACTGGTCAATAGTGCGCTGAGCCTGCCTTGCGCCCAGCCAGCCCGCAGCATCGACAGCCGCCTGCTGGGCGACTCGCTGGCGATGCGTACCTTGCGCAACCAGATCGGCAAGCTGGCCCGCAGCCAGGCGCCGATCTACATCAGCGGCGAATCGGGCAGCGGCAAGGAGCTTGTAGCGCGGCTCATCCACGAGCAGGGTCCGCGCATCGATAAACCGTTCATACCGGTGAATTGCGGGGCCATTCCTTCCGAGCTGATGGAGAGTGAATTCTTTGGCCATCGCAAGGGCAGTTTCAGCGGTGCCCACGAAGACAAGCCTGGTCTGTTTCAGGCGGCACATACCGGGACGCTGTTTCTCGACGAGGTGGCCGACCTACCGCTGGCCATGCAGGTAAAGCTGTTGCGAGCCATCCAGGAAAAATCCATCCGCAGCGTAGGCAGCCAGCAAGAACAGATTGTGGACGTACGCATTCTGTGCGCCACGCACAAGAACCTTAATGCAGAGGTTGCGGCAGGCCGTTTCCGTCAGGATCTGTATTACCGGTTGAACGTGATCGAAGTGCGCGTCCCCTCATTGCGCGAACGGCGCGAGGACATCGATCAACTGGCAGCCAGTGTTCTAAAGCGACTTGCTGGCAATGGCACGCAACCGGTGGCGCGCCTGAATGCGCAGGCGCTGGACACGCTGAAGAGCTACCGATTCCCCGGTAACGTGCGCGAACTGGAAAACATGCTGGAGCGCGCCTACACGCTCTGTGAAAACGATGAAATCCACGCCAGCGATCTGCGCCTGGCAGAGTCCGCCAGCCCCCAGGAGCACAGCGGTCCTAGCCTGGCCGACATCGACAACCTTGAAGACTACCTGGAAAGCATCGAGCGCAAGCTCATTCTGCAGGCCCTGGAAGAAACCCGCTGGAACCGTACCGCAGCGGCAGAAAGGCTCAGCTTGTCCTTCAGATCGCTGCGTTACCGGCTGAAGAAACTGGGCCTGGATTGAGCGCTCCGTACGGCACAGCCTGACCGACTATCGTGCGACGCTCCGCATCGGCATGCATTTCTGGACGCTCTGCGTCCTATCCTGAATAAGCGGCGCGGCGCAGATTTGTGACGCAGAGCGTCACGCAAGGCATTCCCACGCTGGAGCGTGAGGAACGATAAGTGTCTGGGCTAGGGCGCAAGGAACGATAATCTCCACTATCGTGCGACGCTCCGCGTCGGCATGCGTTTCTGGACGC
>NZ_JAWHPJ010000040.1:0-592 GCF_032587815.1 Pseudomonas syringae group sp. 26L6 | reverse complement strand
TTTCCAAAAATTTAATTCAACTTTTTATAAAATTAAATCACTAAAATATAATTTAAAAATAAAATTATATAAAAAATTAAATTTTCATCCAATATTATCCAAACAAATTAATATTAACAAATCACTTAATCAAACTCATAAAAAAATTAATTAAACAATTTATTAATATCAACTTATTTAAATAATACTAAATAAAAACTCAATTTCTCACACAATTTTATTCCCAAATTATACTCTAATAATCCAATTTCACAAAAAATTAAATCAAACTCTCAAAAAAACAAAAAATCAATAAAACTAATCAATACATCTTAATAATATAAATTTCATAAATAATCACTAAAAACATAACTAACTATAAAATTAAAATAACACTTAAACAACAAAATATTTATTTCATTTAAATTATAATCTAAATAAAACAAATATTTTATTATTTAAACATCATTTTAATCTTATAACTAATCATACCCTCAATAACCATTCACAAAATTCATATTATCAAAATACATTAATTAATCTTATTTATCTCTTATCTTTCCAAAAATTTAATTCAACTTTTTATAAAATTAAATCACTAAAATATAATTTA
>NZ_JAWHPJ010000039.1:0-514 GCF_032587815.1 Pseudomonas syringae group sp. 26L6 | reverse complement strand
ACCTCGCCGTCGTACCTCGTGAGAGACCGCACACTGGGGCCGCCGCTCGAGAACAACCCCGAGATTCCCCCCGTCATCGAGAGCTGAGGGCCTTCGTCTCCTGCATGGCCTAGCGACCAATCTCGCGACCTCTCTCCAAACGCCTCAGGAGGCTTGACTCCCTTGAGTCCACCCAGTGAGCTCCAAGAGATACCCGTCGCGATTCGAGAGCAGAGCGGGGTTCTTTGCTTCCACTCGAGATGAATGCCTGTCTCCCCGGGTGCGTCTGGAATGCAACCCCGAGATCCCTGTCGCCCCTGGAGAGGAACACTGGCTTCTGGACACAAGCCTAGATGAGGTCTATTGGCCCTGCAGTCACTCGAGAGCAATCCCCAGCTTTCCTTCGCAACTCGAATGGAAGATTGGACTTGCCTGGGCCAACACAAGAGGCAGCCTGAATTCCCCGTCGTAACTCGAGAATCCCGCCGTAACTCGAGAAAAACCACGTGGCTCCCCTGTCGTCGCAAGATGAAGC
>NZ_JAWHPJ010000038.1:0-61226 GCF_032587815.1 Pseudomonas syringae group sp. 26L6 | reverse complement strand
GAGACGCTCCGCGTCACAACTCTGCGCCGCACTGCAATTCAAGAGAGGACGCAGAGCGTCCAGAACGGCATGCGACGCGGAGCGTCGCACGATAGTTGATCTACCTGACGACTATCGTTCCTCACGCTCCAGCGTGGGAATGCCTCTTGTGACGCTCCGCGTCACAACTCTGCGCCGCACTGCAATTCAAGAGAGGACGCAGAGCGTCCAGAACGGCATGCGACGCGGAGCGTCGCACGATAGTTGATCTACCTGACGACTATCGTTCCTCACGCTCCAGCGTGGGAATACCTCTCGTGACGCTCCGCGTCACAACTCTGCGCCGCACTGCAATTCAAGAGAGGACGCAGAGCGTCCAGAACGGCATGCGACGCGGAGCGTCGCACGATAGTTGATCTACCTGACGACTATCGTTCCTCACGCTCCAGCGTGGGAATGCCTCTCGTGACGCTCCGCGTCACAACTCTGCGTCGCACGATAGTTGAGGTTATCGTTCCTCACGCTCTGGCATCACGGTCTGCGCTGGTTCATATATTCATTTAAAGTCTAACCGGCGAACCAAATATTCTTTTCAGGAACAAGCCTCTTTCAGCGATGATTGCCTTGCCACATCAACTTTGGAAAGGTGACTGATACCAACAGAACCTGGATTTTTATCATGAAAATGCAGGAGTGTATCAATGGGCAATGTCCAGACCGCAGCCAGCGCACATGATGTGCCCTGGCGCCAGACGCCGAGTGGCGACCTGGTCGATCTGGGGCGTCCTTTCCGTGCGCCTCTGGCGTTATCGCGGTTGCAAAGCACCCCCAAACCCATACTTGGACGACGCGAAGCCATTCTGCTGGGTGCACTGGCGCTGGTATTTCATGGCGCGGTCATCTACTGGTTGAGCCAGAACCCGACACCCGCATTGCCGGTCGTGCCGCCGGAAATCCCGCCGATGACCATCGAGTTCTCTCAGCCCGCGCCGCCGGTTGTGGAGACGCCGCCGCCACCGCCCGAGCCTGTCGTGCAGCCTGTGGTCGAGCCGCCGCCCCCGGTCGAAGATGAACTGGCCGTCAAGCCGCCACCGCCCAAACCGATTCCAAAACCCAAGCCGCAGCCGCCCAAGCCGGTGGTCAAACCGGTCGTCAAGCCAGTGGCAAAACCGGTCGAGCAACCGGCCCCACCGGTGCCCGCGCCACCTGTCGCTGCACCTGCCGCTCCCGCACCGCCCGCGCCAAAACCGGTAACTCCGGCTTCTGCCAGCGCTGGCTATCTGCGCAACCCGGCACCGGAATACCCGTCGCTGGCAATGCGCCGCGGCTGGGAAGGCACCGTGCTGTTGCGCGTCCATGTATTGGCCAGCGGCAAGCCCGGCGAGATTCAGATACAGAAAAGCAGCGGCCGCGATCAATTGGATGACGCAGCGCTGGCAGCGGTGAAGCGCTGGAGTTTCGTGCCCGCCAAACAAGGCGACGTCGCCCAGGACGGCTGGGTCAGTGTGCCGATCGATTTCAAGATCAAATAACGTTTCAAGTTCCAATAAACACGATATTCGATTGACCCGGCGAGCTACCTGAACCAAAGGCGCATCGCGATACACCCCAATGCCTTGTTCAGACTTCGTTCATAAAGAGAGCTGCGCCATGAACCTACTTGCTTCGCCTTTTGAATCCATCGAACACGCGGTCATCTGGCTGCTGGTCATTTTTTCCGTCGCCACTTGGGGCCTGGCCCTGCTCAAAGGTGTGCAGTTCTCGCGCCTGAAGTCCCAGGACCGCAAGTTCCACAAGCAATTCTGGGCTGCATCGAGCCTGGATTCGGCCGCGCAACTGGCCCAGGAACAGCCCGGCGCTGCTGCTCGTGTTGCGCTGGCCGGTTACGCCGCCATTCAGGTGCCGGACGGCGCGCAGGCTAACGACCTCAGTCAGTCCATCAACCATCAGGACCGCCTTGAACGTGCCCTGCGTCAGCAGATCGTTCGGGAGCGCCGCTCGCTGGAGACCGGTCTGGCGATTCTCGCCAGTATTGGCAGCACCTCGCCGTTTATCGGCCTGTTCGGTACGGTCTGGGGCATTATGTCGGCGCTCAAGGGTATCAGTGCTGCCGGTTCGGCAAGCCTGGAAACCGTTGCCGGTCCTATCGGCGCAGCGCTGGTGGCAACCGGTGTCGGCATCGCCGTCGCCGTGCCTGCGGTACTGGTTTACAACTACTTCCTGCGGCGCCTGAAACTGACCGCTGCTGACCTGGATGACTTCGCCCACGACTTCTATAGCCTGGCGCAGAAGAGTGCATTTCGCGTGCTGCTGCATCCGGTCCTGAAGTCTGGCGCTATAGGCGGGCAGGCCGGCCAGAAAGTGAAGGAGGCATCCTGAGATGGCTTTCTCCACACAAGATACCGATGAAGTGCTGAGCGAGATCAACGTTACGCCGCTGGTGGACGTGATGCTGGTGCTGCTGGTGGTGTTCATCGTGACCGCGCCGCTGCTGACCAACTCGATTCCGATCAACCTGCCCAAGACCGAATCGGTTGCGCCGGTGGAACAGAAAGACCCGCTAGTGGTGAGTATCGACGGGCAGGGCAAGCTGTTCATCAACAAGGATGAAATTCAACCAGATCTGTTGGAAACCAGCCTCAAGGCGGCCAAGGACAAGGCCCCTGACGTGCGCGTGCAGTTGCAGGCGGACAATGGCGTGAATTACGGCGAAGTGGCACGAGCCATGGCTTCCATCGAACGCGCAGGCATTACCAAACTGTCGGTGATCACCGCAAAGTAAGCAATTCTTCGTCCATCAGCTTCATCAGTTTTGGGCCGCATCCTCAGGCAGGTGCGGCCTTTTTTTGTCCGCGCTTCCGGCATTTTTCAGTCTGGACACAAATGTAGATGCTTATTCTTTATTGATATTTAAATATTTAAATCAATGTCATTAAGCTATAAAGCATCGGACCTCCGGAACACCAATCAGACACTGTAATGATCGCTACCGTCCGCCGCACGGATCGCTCGTTGTAACCAGAACAGAGTTTCTGGATCAAGGATTTTCAAGGGGTAGTGGTATGGGGAGTTTCAAACGGAGTGTATTGGCAACGGCGATTTTTTCAGCCAATTTGCTGAGCGTCGCAGGCATCAGTGCAAGCGCTCATGCTGCACAGGCAACAGATGAGCAAAACAGCCAGGGCGCATCCACCCTGAGCACGGTAATCGTTACCGGCACTCGGGCGCAGGAGCGCACCGCCAGTGCTTCGCTGTCGCCCATCGATGTGATTTCCGGCGACAGCCTGCGCAGTTCCGGCTCCAGCGAATTGGGCACGGTGCTGGCGCGCTTGATCCCTTCGATCAACTTTCCGCGGCCCAGCCTGGTGGACGGTGCCGAGCTGACCCGACCGGCGCAATTGCGCGGGCTGTCGCCGGATCAGGTGCTGGTGCTGGTCAATGGCAAGCGCCGCCACACATCGGCCTTTGTCAACCTGGGTGGGGCGGTGGGACGCGGTTCGGCACCTGCCGACCTGAACGCCATTCCGCTGTCTGCCATTGACCACATCGAAGTGCTGCGCGATGGTGCTTCAGCGCGTTACGGTTCCGATGCGATTGCCGGGGTGATCAACATCATCCTCAAAAGCGCCGATCATGGCGGCTCGATTTCCAGCAAATACGGCCAATACAAGAAGGGCGACGGGATTCAGCGTCAGGTGTCCGGCAACACCGGTTTCGCGCTGGGCGACAACGGCACGTTGAACCTGTCGGGTGAAGGCTCCAACAACGACTACACCAACCGTGCCGGTGATGATTTTCGTACTTCCAGCATAGGTTCCACTACTTACGGTCAGCAGGTGTTCCGTCAGGGTGAGCCGCAAACCCACGAGGGCAAGCTGCAATACAACGCCGAGTACAGTTTCAACGATGCGGCGGAGTTCTACAGCTTCGGTGGCTACAGCAAGCGCCGTGGTGAAACGGCCGCGTTTTATCGGCCGAGCAACGCCTCCAACAACATCGCTGCGATTTACCCCAACGGTTATCTGCCACTGATTAACGGCACGCTGGAAGACACCTCGCTGGTAGCGGGATTACGCGGCGAGCTGGCGGATGACTGGCACTACGACGTGTCTGCCAACTACGGGAAAAATACCTATGAACTGCGCACCAAAACCATCAATACGTCACTTGGCCTGAACACGCCGCGCTCGTTCGATAACGGCACGCTGACCAACGATCAGAAGCAACTTGGCTTCGATCTGTCGCGGGAGTTCAGCGCGGCATGGCTGCCTTACCCGGTGTCGGTCGCGTTCGGCGCCGAATACCTGCACCAGGGTTATCAGATCGAGGCGGGGCAGGCCGAGTCGTATTTTCAGACCGGCAGTTCCGGGCTGGGCGGCTTCCGCGCCGCCGATGCAGGCAGCTACTCGCGACACAACTTCGCCCAGTATCTGGATGTGGAAACCAACCTGACCGAGAAGCTCGGTGTGTCGGCTGCCGTTCGCCACGAGGACTACAGCGATTTTGGCTCCAACGTCAGCGGCTCGCTCTCGGCGCGTTATGACTTCACCCCGCAGGTGGCTTTGCGAGGCAGCGTATCGACAGGCTTCCGCGCCCCTTCACTGGCGCAGCAGAATTTCACCTTTACCTCGTCACAACTGATTGGCAACACTATCCAGGAAGCGGGCACGTTTCCGGCCGGCAGTAACGTTGCGCAACTGTTAGGCGCCGAAGACCTCAAGCCCGAAAAGTCGCGCAACTACAGCCTGGGCCTGGTGCTCCAGCCACTGGACAGCCTGACTGTGACCGCCGACGTCTATCGCATCGATATTCAGGATCGTATCTCGCTGTCCTCTAACCTGGTGCTCAACAACACGGCCATCAACTACCTGCGCAGCAATGGCGTGGGTGATATCAACTACACCAGCGCGCGCTATTTCACCAACGCCACAGACACCAGCACCGATGGTGTCGATCTGGTCGCCAATTACCGCTACCAGTTCGATAACGGCGTCCGTTGGAACAGCACAGTGGGCTACAACTACAACCACACTAAAGTCACCGACGTGAAAGCCAACCCGGCGATTCTCGATCAGTTAGGGGTGAATCTGGTTCGGGTGGATCGCAGGGAGCGCATCGGTCTGCTGGGTGACACCACTCCGCAGCACAAACTGACGCTGGGCAATGATCTGACGTTCGGTAACTGGGCACTGCATTCCAACCTGGTTCGCTACGGCGAGTTCACCAGCTACCAGGCCGACAAGGTCAACGATCAGACCTTCAGCGCTGCGTGGCTGCTGGACCTCGCAGTAGACTACACACTCAAGAACTGGGTCTTCACCCTGGGCGGCGATAACGTCACCGACAAGTACCCCGAAAAGCTCAACGACTTCTCGTCCAGCGGCGGCAACCTGGCTTACAGCACGTTCTCGCCTTACGGGTATAGCGGGGCGTTTTACTACGGCAAGGTGACGTACAACTGGTAATTTGATTTGTCGCTGATTGTCGTCCCAATGCTTCGCGTGATACACAAGTCCGCTCTTGATTCTGGCCGAAGGCCGTGGGAGCGGACCGGGCGACGCTCCCACGCCCTCCGGGCAGAAGCCCGTCATCCGGACTTGTCTATACGCCGAGCGACTGTTGCGTATAAGGATCAGTGCGAGAACTCAACTGCCCTGCAACGGGGTGGCATCCTGAAAAAAGTAATCCTTCCACGACGCTGGCTTGTTCTTGATCGCGCCGACACGGTACAAAAACTCGGCCAGCGGGTAGGTGTTCTTCGGCGTGATGGTGAATTGAAACTCCGGCTGATGAATGATCTTCAACAGTTCGGCACGGTCGATCTTCGCCTTGGTGACGCGCAGGTAGATGTCGGCGGCAGCCCCGATGTCTTTACTGACGAAAGCTTCTGCCTCGGCCAGCGCTTCAATGAAGGCCTTGTAGGTTTTCGGGTTTTCGTTGCGAAATTTCTCGGTGGCGAACAGTACGGTGGGAGAGTTAGGCCCCAGCAGGTCATAAGTGTTGAGCACGACATGCACGTTGGGGTTTTTCAGTTCCTGATCCTGATAGGGCGGGTTGGAAAAGTGCCCGGTCAATTCGGTGCCACCCGCGATCAGGCTGGCGGCGGCGTCCGGGTGCGGCAGGCTCAAGGTGTACTTGTCCAGGCGTGCGTATTCCTTATCACCCCAAAGTTTTGCGGCGGCGAATTGCAGGTAGCGTGACTGCACTGAAACACTGACTGCCGGCACCGCGATGCGGTCCTTTTCGGTGAAGTCGGCGATGGTTTTGACGTTGGGGTTATTGCTCACCAGGTAATAGGGGAAGTTGCCCAGCGATGCGACCGCCTTGACGTTCTGCCTGTCCTTGGTGCGGTCCCAGATGGTCAGCAACGGGCCAACCCCTGCACCGGCAACATCGATGGAGCCCGACAGCAGCGCATCGTTGACCGCCGAACCTCCGGACAGTTGGGTCCAGTCCACCTTGATCTCCAGGCCGTCTTGCTTGCCGTGTTTCTCGATCAATTGTTGATCGCGCACCACGTTGAGCAGCAGGTAGACGATGCCGAATTGCTCGGCGATGCGAATTTCGCCTTCAGCCTGTGCGCTGGCGGGCGCAATCAGCGTTCCGGTCAATAGCGCGGCACCAAGCCCGATGGCCGCTGCCAGACGGCTGAAACGGGGTAGAAAGGGGGCAGGTTTTGACATGCATGGCTCCAAAACGGAAACGGACTTTTCTGGAGCATATCGCTATATAAAAATTTATTTAAATAACCTTAACGAATATGAATAGACCGCCTGATGCGCTTGGGAAGCCTATACACCAGTCATTCTTAATATTCTTATTTTTTATAATTAGCTTAGAAGTAAATGTGATTTTTAATTGATTTGTAATGCGCCTAGTCTGGCTGGCCAGTCAGCAGTCACCAAGGAGCAACATTATGAGCAACGTCAGCGCTTTGCCACTCCAGCCAGGTACTACGCCGTCGGGTGGCGGCAGTGTGCGTGACAGGGTTTCGCCGCAGGAATGGGAAGTCCGGGTCAAGTTGGCGGCGGCCTATCGGCTGGCCGCGCTCAAGCGCTGGACCGACCATATCTATACACACTTCTCGGCGCGGGTACCGGGGCCGGACGAGCACTTTCTGATCAACGCGTTTGGCCTGTTGTTCGATGAAATCACCGCATCCAATCTGGTCAAGGTCGACATCGACGGCACGATTGTCGATGACCCGACAGGGCTGGGTATCAACTACGCCGGTTACGTGATTCACAGTGCCATTCACGCTGCGCGCCATGACCTGCAAGCGGTGCTGCACACCCACACCCGTGACGGTATCGCAGTGTCGGCGCAAAAGGACGGATTGCTGCCGATCTCCCAGCACTCCATTGCCTTCTCCGGGCGCGTGGCCTATCACGGTTACGAAGGCATTGCGCTGGACCTGAGCGAGCGTGAACGACTGGTCGCGGACCTGGGTGACAAGAGCGTGATGATCCTGCGCAATCACGGCTTGCTCACCGGCGGGGTGAGTGTAGAGCACGCATTCCAGCAGCTGCATGCCCTCGAGTACGCCTGCAACATCCAGATTGCAGCGCAGTCTGCCGGCAACGCAGAGCTGGTGTTTCCGCCCCGGGAGGTCATCGCCAAAGTGGAAGAGCAGGCCAAGGCCATCAAGGACGGTAATGGTCCGGGTGTCGCCCGACACTGGAATGCGCTGATCCGCGAGCTGGAGCGTAGCGGCACCGATTACCGGGACTGAGCCTGCAACACAGTGATGCGAGGCGCCTGGGGTTGGTGTAGTGTGCGCAGCCAAAACATGGGGCGCACACATGCAAGACCTGCTGAACGAAATCCTCGATGAAGTAAGACCCTTGCTTGGTCAGGGCAAGGTGGCCGATTACATTCCGGCGCTGGGCGGGGTGCGGCCTGATCAACTGGGCATTGCGGTGTACGGCAACGACGGCCAGGTGTTCAGCGCCGGTGATGCCGAAACGCAGTTTTCGATACAGAGTATTTCCAAGGTGTTCAGCCTGGTGCAGGCCATCGGGCACTCCGGTGAGGACATCTGGCAGCGCCTGGGGCACGAGCCCTCCGGCCAGCCGTTCAACTCGCTGGTGCAGCTGGAATTCGAACGGGGCAGGCCGCGCAACCCCTTCATCAACGCCGGCGCGCTGGTGATCTGCGACATCAATCAGGCACGGTTTGCGGCGCCGTCGCTGTCAATGCGTGACTTCGTTCGACGCCTGTGCGGCAACCGGGCGATCACCTCCGATTCCAAAGTTGCGGAATCCGAATACCAGCACCGTTCGCGCAACGCCGCAGCGGCCTATCTGATGAAGTCCTTCGACAATTTTCATGGCGATGTGGAAGACGTGCTACGCAGCTATTTCCACCATTGCGCGCTGAGCATGAATTGCATTGATCTGGCCAAGGCCTTCGGTTTTCTGGCCAATCAGGGCTTCTGCACTCACAGTGGCGAGCAGATACTCACCGCACGCCAGGCCACTCAGGTCAATTCGATCATGGCCACCAGCGGTCTTTACGACGAAGCCGGTAACTTTGCCTATCGTGTCGGCCTGCCAGGCAAGAGCGGAGTAGGGGGTGGTATCGTTGCGATTGTGCCGGAGCGCGCTTCGGTCTGTGTGTGGTCTCCGGAGTTGAACGCGGCGGGCAATTCCCTTGTCGGTATGGCTGCGCTGGAAAAACTCAGCGCGAGGATCGACTGGTCGGTGTTTTAAAGCCTTCTGAAGTGAACGGTGCGGTAAAGCGCGAACCTGGCAGGAGTCATGGATTGAATCGAAGGCTAAGCAAATCGCTCATGCTGAGCGTCGGGCTGCTGGTGCTGGCAGGTTGTGGCACCCAGCGTGTGCAGGAACCGGAACTGAGCCCGGAACAGGCGCGTGCGCAGATCGTGCGCCTGATGCCTGCCACTGTTACGGATCGGCAGGCTTGGGCAACGGATATCCATGCCGCATTTGCCGCGCAGAAAATTCCGATGACCACCGAAAACCTGTGCTCGGTATTGGCTGTGACCGAACAGGAGTCAACCTTTCAGGTCGATCCTGCGGTGCCGGACATGGGCCGCATTGCCCGTGCCGAAATAAACCGCCGCGCGGCGCGCTTGCATATCCCCAATGCGTTGATAGCCACTGCATTGCGCGTACGTTCACCAGACGGCAAGACCTATGGCAAACGCCTCGATTCAGCCCGCACAGAGAAAGACCTCAGCGCGATCTTTGATGATTTCATCGGCATGGTACCGCTGGGCCAGGCACTGTTCGGCAATTTCAACCCGGTCAAGACCGGCGGCCCGATGCAGGTAAGCATCGCCTTTGCCGAGAAGCATGCGGAAGATTATCCCTACACGGTGGATGGCTCGATCCGACGCGAAGTCTTTACTCGCCGTGGCGGCATGTATTTCGGCATCGCTCATCTACTGGGTTACCCGGTGAACTACACCCAGTCCCTGTACCGCTTTGCCGATTTCAATGCCGGTTGGTACGCCAGTCGCAATGCCGCGTTTCAGAACGCGGTGAGTCGTGCGACCGGCATCGAGCTGGCGCTTGATGGCGATCTGATTCGTTTCGACTCCACCTCGCCAGGCTCCACCGAGCTGGCAGTGCGAACCCTGGCTGACCGGCTGGGCATGAACAAGTCACAGATATGGAACCAGCTCAAGCAGGGCGATACCCTGGAGTTCGAAGAGACCGATCTGTACAGCAAGATGTTTGCACTGGCGGACAAGGCAGCAGGCAAGCCCTTGCCAAGAGCCATCCTGCCCGGCATCACCCTGAAAAGCCCGAAAATCACCCGCAACCTGACCACCGCCTGGTTCGCCGAGCGCGTCGACGACCGCCGCGAACGCTGTGTGCTGCGTGCGCCGAAGTGAGGGTGAGTCCGGAATAAGCGATCACACATCGATTATCGTTAGCACGCTCCGCGTGGTAATGCAGTTCGTGACGCTCCGCGTCACACATTAGAGCCTTGACACCTGATTCAGGCCGTACGAGATGCTGGCCTGAGCTCCGGTTACGCCTGCTGTTTCACCAGACTGAAGATGTGTGACGCAGAGCGTCACGAACTGCATGCCAACGCGGAGCATTGGCACGATAGTCATCTCAAGGCTTTGTGTATAACGATGAGCGCTCCAGTGAACTGCCCCCTATATGTAAGGCTCTTCAGGATTTTTTAACGTATGCCGGTTTTCAAACGCTTCACGTCGTTCATGCAGCAGGCCTTACGGGCCATGCATCTGGTCTGGACCACGTCCCGAGCGCTCTCCGTTGGCTTGATCGTTGCCACGCTGGTGGCAGGCTTGCTGCCCGCGCTGGCCGCCTGGCTGGGGCAGCGGATTGTCGATGCGGTGGTCAGTGCCATGCAACTGCATGCCAGCACTGGCGAGGCTCCTTTATGGCCGGTGTTGCGTTATGTGTTGCTTGAGGCCGGTGTACTGGCCCTGCTGGCCGGTGCGCAACGCGGGCTGTCGGTGCAGCAGGCGCTGTTGCGGGTGTTGCTGGGGCAGAAGGTCAATACGTTGATTCTGGAGAAGGCCCAGACCCTGTCACTGTCGCAGTTCGAAGACTCGGAGTTTTACGACAAGCTCGTGCGCGTCCGGCGTGAAGCCTCGACACGGCCGCTGGCACTGGTGACCAAATCCCTGGGATTGCTGCAAAACCTCATTTCGCTGATCAGCTTTGCCGTACTGCTGGTGCATTTCTCGCCCTGGGCGTTGCTGATTCTGGTGCTCGGCGCATTGCCGGTGTTCTTTGCCGAGGCGCATTTTTCCGGCGACGCGTTCCGCCTGTTTACCCGGCGTGCTCCGGAAACCCGTCGGCAGAACTACATCGAAACACTGCTCTCCCACGAGGGCTACATCAAAGAGGTCAAGCTGTTCGGCTTCGCGCCGCTGCTGCTCAAACGATATCGCGACACCTTTGAACGGTTGTATGCCGAAGACCGCCGCTTGACCGTGCGCCGTGATGGCTGGGGCTTTCTGCTCGGCTTGCTGGGCACTGCTTCGTTCTATCTGGCGTACGCCTGGGTGGTGGTCGATGCGGTGCATGGGCGTATTACCCTGGGGCAGATGACCATGTACCTGGTGCTGTTCAAGCAAGGGCAGGCCGCTGTGAGCAGCAGCCTGAGTGCGATCAGTGGTTTGTACGAGGACGGGCTGTACCTCGCCGACCTGTACATTTACCTCGGTCAGCCGGTCACGCCGTCTGCTGGCAGCCTGACCCAGGGTGCGCTGCCCGGCGATGGCATGCGTTTCGAGAACGTCAGCTTCACTTACCCTGGCACCAGCCGCGCAGCACTGGAAAACATCGATCTGCATCTTGCACCGGGTCGTAGCGTGGCGCTGGTGGGCGAGAACGGCTCGGGGAAGACCACCCTGATCAAGTTGCTGACGCGCCTTTATCAGCCCGACCAAGGCCGCATTCTGCTGGATGGCAGCGATCTGCAGGACTGGGACGAAGACGCCCTGCGGTCGCGCATCGGCGTGATTTTTCAGGACTTCATCCGCTATCAGTTTCTGGTCGGTGAAAACCTCGGGGTCGGCGATACCCATGCCTTTCACGACGAAACCCGCTGGCGCGAAGCCGCTGCGCAAGGCATGGCAGCGCAGTTTATCGAACAACTCGACAAGGGTTACGCCACACAATTGGGGCGTTGGTTCGCAGGCGGTCAGGAGCTGTCCGGCGGGCAGTGGCAGAAAATCGCGCTGTCACGCGCCTATATGCGCCGCGATGCCGATATTCTGATTCTCGATGAGCCCACTGCCGCGTTGGATGCCGGGGCAGAAGCTGCGGTATTCGAGCACTTTCGCGAGTACGCCAAGGGACGCATGACGCTGCTGATTTCCCACCGTTTTTCCAGTGTGCGCAACGCCGAACATATCGTGGTACTGGAGCATGGGCGGGTGCTGGAGCGCGGTGATCACGACAGCCTGATCGCCGCCGCAGGGCGCTACGCCGCGCTGTTCGATCTGCAGGCGCAAGGCTATCGTTAGATAAAAAGTGTTGCAGTGAATGACCAGTCGGCGTTTTATGGGAGCCCTGTTTCAAGCTGTATCTTTTTGAATCAAACGGAGACATCGATGCAATTTCGTAAATTGGGCAAAACCGATCTGTCGGTCAGCGCGATCTGTCTGGGCACCATGACCTGGGGCGAGCAGAACACCCAGGATGAAGCATTCGAACAGATTCGTATGGCCAAGGATGCCAAGGTCAACTTCCTAGACACGGCAGAAATGTACCCGGTGCCGCCGCGTGGCGAGACTTACACCAAGACCGAAAGCATCATCGGCGAGTACTTCAAGAAGTATGGGGACCGCAACGACTGGGTACTGGCCAGCAAGGTCGCCGGTCCAGGTCGCATGGATCATATCCGCGATGGCAATCCGCGGCTTGACCGCAAGAACATCACTGCGGCGCTGGAAGCCAGCCTCAAGCGCCTTAATACCGATTACCTGGACCTGTACCAGTTGCACTGGCCGGATCGCAAGACCAACTTCTTCGGCATGCTGGGTTACACCCACGACCCGGATGATCAGGCTGTCGAAATCGAAGAAACCCTGTCGGTACTGGGCGATCTGGTCAAGGCGGGCAAGATTCGCCACTTCGGCCTCTCCAACGAAACGCCATGGGGCACTCAGCGTTTTCTGCACCTTGCCGAAACCCTCGATCTGCCACGTGCTGTCTCGATCCAGAACCCCTACAACCTGCTTAACCGCACCTTCGAAGTGGGTCTGGCAGAAATCGCTATTCGCGAACAGATCGGCTTGCTGGCCTATTCGCCACTGGCGTTCGGTGTGTTGGCCGGCAAGTACCTGGACGGTGCACGTCCGGCTGATGGCCGCCTGACCCTGTTCGAGCGTTTCCAGCGCTACAACAACCCGCAGGCCGTCACTGCCACAGCCAAGTATGTCGCGCTGGCTCGCGAGCATGGTCTGGATCCATCGCAGATGGCGCTGGCCTATGTCACCAGCCGTCCGTTCGTGACCAGCAACATCATTGGTGCCACGAAACTGGATCAACTGAAGATCAATCTGGAGAGCATCGACGTCACGCTGTCCGACGAGGTCATCGCCGGCATCGAAGCCATTCATACCACTCAGCCCAACCCGGCACCCTAAGCCGAACTGAACTTACTTTCAGCCTCGTCAGTCAGCACTAGTACGCTTACTCCGAGGCTGAAATTCGATGCATATCTCACTCAAGCAACAAGTCGCTATCGTCACCGGAGCCAGTTCCGGTCTCGGCGCGGGTGCCGCGCGAGCGCTGGCGGACGCCGGGGCGGCGGTGGTGATCAATTACAACTCCAAGGCTGAACCTGCCGAGAAGCTGGCTGAAGAGATTCGCGCAGCGGGCGGTCGCGCCCTTGCTGTCGGGGCCGACGTGTCGAAAGAAGCAGACGTCGAGCGCCTGTTTGCGCAGACCATCGAGCACTTTGGCGCATTGGACATCCTGGTCGCCAACTCGGGCCTGCAAAAAGACGCAGCCATCGTCGACATGAGCCTGGAAGACTGGAACACGGTCATCAACGTCAACCTGACCGGGCAATTTCTCTGTGCCCGCGCTGCGTTGCGCCAGTTCATCAAGCAAGGCATGCGCCCTGATGTGTCACGGGCGATGGGCAAGATCATTCACATGAGTTCGGTGCATCAGTTGATCCCATGGGCCGGGCATGTCAATTACGCTGCATCCAAAGGCGGCGTCGACCTGTTAATGCGCAGCATCGCTCAGGAAGTCGGCGAGCTGAAAATTCGCGTCAACAGCGTCGCGCCGGGTGCTATTCGCACGCCGATCAATGCCGACGCGCGCAAGGGCGACGCCGAGAAGGAAATGCTCAAGCTGATCCCTTATGGCCGTATCGGTGAGCCCGAAGACGTCGCCAATGCCGTGCTCTGGCTGGCCTCCGATGCCTCGGATTATGTGCACGGCACGACCCTGTACATCGACGGCGGGATGACCCTTTATCCGGAGTTCCGTGGCAATGGCTGACTTTCCCCAAGAAGCGCAAAACCGTATCGAAGACCACGGCATCATCGGCGATATGCGCAGCGCCGCGTTGATCGCCAACACCGGCAGCATCGATTTCTGCTGCTGGCCGGATTTCGACAGCCCGTCGATTTTCACCGCGCTGCTGGATACGCCCGATGCCGGGATCTTTCAGCTGGCGCCCGATTTGCCTGGCGCCAGGCGGCTGCAGATCTACCTGCCGGACACCAATGTCCTGCAAACCCGCTGGATTTCCGAGGACGCGGTGGTGGAAGTCACCGACCTGATGCCGATCGGTGAAGATCAGGACGATCTGCCGCGCATCGTGCGCAGGGTTCAAGTGCGTTTTGGCGAGGCCACCATTCGCATGCGCTGCCGGGTACGCATGGACTACAGCCGTGCTGAAACCACCGCTCGCGTCGATGGCCAGGACATCTGTTTCGAGGCCGAAGGGCAGCCAGGCATGCGCTTGTCGGCCGCTACGCCGCTACAGCTGCAGCAGCAGGACGCTGTAGCCGAGTTTCACATGCATAAAGGCCAGACCGTCGAGTTCATTCTTGGCGGTATCGACGACCCGAACGTGGCGGCAGGCAAGTGCTCGCGCTATTTCGACGACACACTGAAATTCTGGCGGCGCTGGGCCGGGCAATCGCAATACAAGGGCCGCTGGCGTGAAATGGTCACCCGCTCGGCGCTGGCGCTCAAGCTGCTGACCTCGCGCAAGCATGGCGGCATTGTCGCAGCCGCGACGTTCGGTCTGCCGGAAACCGAGGGCGGCGAGCGCAACTGGGACTACCGTTACACGTGGATACGTGACGCATCATTCACCGTGTATGCGTTCATGCGCCTGGGGTACACCGATGAAGCCAATGCCTTCATGAGCTGGGTGCGCGGGCGACTGGATGACTGCTGTGAACAGACCGAGAAACTCGGCATTCTGTATGCCCTCGATGGCCACGCAGAATTGCCGGAAGACAATCTCGATCATTTGTCCGGCTACGGCGGTGCTCAGCCGGTACGCATCGGCAATGAGGCCTACAAGCAGGTTCAGCTGGATATCTATGGCGAACTGATGGACGCCGTCTACCTGGCCAACAAGTATGGAGACGCTATTTCCCATGATGGCTGGCAGCATGTCGTTCGCCAGGTCGACTACGTGTGCGAACACTGGAGCGACCGCGATGTGGGCATCTGGGAAATGCGCGGTGGCGATCAGCATTTTCTGCATTCGCGGCTGATGTGCTGGGTTGCACTGGACCGGGCACTGCGCCTGGCGTTCAAGCGCTCGCTGTCGGGGCCCTTCGAGCGCTGGACCAGGGTACGTGAAGAGATCCACAACGACATCTGGGAGAGTTTCTGGAACGAAGACCTGGGCCACTTCGTGCAGCACAAGGGCAGCCGCAATCTGGATGCCTCAATGCTGCTGATGCCGCTGGTACGCTTTGTCGGTGCCAATGACCCGAAGTGGCTGGCGACGCTGGACGCCATCGAGGCAGCACTGGTGCGTGACGGGATGGTATTCCGCTATCGCAACGATGATGATCACGATGACGGACTGGCAGGCGAAGAGGGCGCATTCGTTGCCTGTTCGTTCTGGTACGTCGAATGTCTGGCCCGTGCCGGTCGGGTCGAGCAGGCGCATCTGGAGTTCGAACAATTGCTGCGTTACGCCAACCCGCTGGGCTTGTACGCCGAAGAATTCGACGCGCATGCTCATCATCTCGGTAATACACCGCAGGCCCTGAGCCATCTGGCGTTGATCAGCGCGGCCAGTTTTCTGGACCGCAAACTGGGCGGCGGGCAGGCGCTCTGGCAGCCTTGAGAGTATGCGCGAATGTGTCATGAATGTGAGTCAGAGGTTCATTCATGATCAGTTCGCCTGCAATGAATATCCTGCCGGCTGTTCTTCCAGCCGGTAGTTCTGTGTAAGCGTCCCGCAATAGCTCAACCGTGGCAGATAGACGCCGTTGCTGTTCAAGGCCGCTCGAATGGCAACGTTGTCGTCGCACATGGCCAGCCTGCGACCGCCAAGCAGCCCGATGGCTTGCCCGGAGCGCATGGCACCCATCGGTGTCCAGTCGGCGATGATCAACGCACCGTTGGGCACGACCTGTTCATAGGCGCGCACGAACTGCTCGGCAGAGCGGTCGCGCAGGTAAGGCACCATGAAATAACGGATATCGTCGCGATAGGGCAGCTTCTCCTTATGCTCAGGAAAATGTATGACCCCGTTTGCGTAAAGTGAATACGCCAACAGAACCACTGTCGGCGAGGACAATACCGAGAGATTGAGCAAGGTGCTGCGTGTCACATTGTGTGGCAAAACCCGCCGCAGCTGAATCATGCCGATGATGCTCAGCATCGCCACGCCGGGTAGAAAAAAGGTGAAACGGTCGGTCACGTTATAGGAAATGGCAAAAACCAGATTCAACAGCGCCGCACTCCACAACAACCGCAGCCGACTCTCCTTGGGAAACAGCAGCAGCCCCGCCAACTGCGGCCCTATCAGTGACAGCAGCACCAGTATGGCTGCGTTCCTTTCCTCCAGGAGTTCGTCGAAACGCAACAGGCTACCCTCCCACTCCGGCCCCGCAATGGTCGCGGACGCACCGGTCAGGTAACGTCGAGCAATATCCAGCAGGCCCAATCCGGTGTTCAGGTCATTGAACACCGCGACAGCCGCCGCTGCGAAGCCGAGCATGAAGCCGGGCAGGGTGATCAAAACGCGCGCTTTATACAGGTACAGCAGATGCAGGTACAGCGGCAGCAGGACCACGAAGGTCAGTTGATGAGTCGAGGCCGCCATTCCAGTCAGCACGCCAATCATGAACAGCTTTTTCAGCGGCGTCAGACGGTTACTGTCATTGAACTGCAGCGTATAAGCCAGCAGTACGAACAGCGTGTGCAGCAGGTAAACCTCGGCTTTGGTCGACACCCAGAACACTCCGTGCGCCAATACCGTCGCTGCGCCAGCGAGTACGGCCTGACGTTGCCCGGCGCCGAGGCTTTGCGCCAGTCGATAGACAATCCATGCCAACGGCACGAGGAGTAACGAATTCAGCAGGCTGAGCGCGCGTGAGCCGAACAGTGTGAAGAATACCGAGTTGAGCAGTTGATAAAGCGGATGCTCCAGCGGTCCGAGCGACTGACTGAAATAATGGCCTTCGCGGGCGTTGGCCAGAAACATGCCATTGTCCATCCATTGCACCGGCCCGCTGGAGGCCAGAAAACTTGCGGCGATGGCGGCACCCAGCAGAAACAGGGGCATGGCAATCGAGGTGCGCGAATCGGGTGGCATTGAACAGCTCCTCCGTAGGTGAACAAAAGGTGTCGGGTGCCTGCTTTACTGCCTCAAGGCTGACGTCCCGGTGCTGCAGCGTTGAATCGGGAAAGCATCACGGCACCGATCGCCACTGCGAACCACAGGGTCGCCAGACGTATCAGCAGCGTGGCGGCAATCGCGTCGGCCCCAGGCATGCCCTTGAACATCAGCAGCCCGACCATCACTGCTTCGGCACTGCCCAGGCCACCCGGCATGAAGCTCAACGCTCCGGCGAGCATTGCCAGTGCATAGGTGAACACGGCAAACGTCAGTGGGATCTGCGCGCCCATCCAGCCAAGCATCCAGTAAAACGCTAGTGCCTCGGCGCTCCAGGCAAGCAGACTGAGCAGGCTGGCGGTCAGCAACACTCTCCCGTGCAGGCATTGACGGGCGGCGAGCAGGATGTCGAACAGCTGCCGCCGCAGCCTGTGCAGTCGTGTGCTCTTCTCCGTCGGCAGCGCACCTCGCATGCGCTTTAGCAAATGACCCTGAGACAGCACCAGCAGCCCCGCCAGAACCAGCGCCAGGCCGATAAAAATCATGGGTTGCGCCTGCGGGTACCACGACAGACCGAACAGCGTCAGCAGCACGATGGCCAGCAGATCGGACAGGCGTTCGCTGAAAAATGCAGCAAAACTTTGTGGGTACGGTACGCCCAGCGGCCTGAGTAATACGCCACGCAGTGCTTCGCCGGCCTTGCCGGGCGTGGTTGTCAGGGCGAAGCCGGCCAGGTAGATCCGCAGGCTTTGCCGCCAGGCAAGCGGATGCCCCAGCACCTCAAGGTAAAGCTGCCAGCGTCCGAAGCGCAGCGCGTAGTTGATTGCCGACATCAGCAAGACCAAGCCAATGCCCTGCACCCCGACCTTGCCGGTTGCTGCGCTGACTGCCTGCCAACCGCCCCACAGGGAAAATCCCAGATAGCCCAGTGCCGAGACGACGACCGACAGCAGCACTGCCCGATAGCGCCAGCCTGACAGCAGCGGCATGTCGCTCAAAGGTCGAGCCTTTTGAATAATGGCTGTGGAATCGCGCGAATCACCCACATGATCCATGCCCAGAAGCCCGGCGCATAAAGGCTTGTAGACCGGCGTGCGATGCCCTTGACGATGCGCTCGGCAACAGCTGCCGGTTGCGCAACCAGCAAGGCAGGCAACGGCAGGCCGTGGGTCATGGGCGTGTCGACAAAACCCGGCTTGATGGTCACTACGTGTACGCCGAGTTTGAACATCCGCGCCTGCAACCCATCGCAGAACGTCGAGACGGCAGCCTTGGCCGAGCCGTACAGGTAATTGGAAGGGCGTCCTCGATCACCAGCGACGGAGGAAAGCACTGCCAGTGTGCCGCAGCGCTGCACTTCGAAATGCCTGGCCAGCAGGGTCAGCAAGGCAATAACCGATGCACCGTTGGTGATGAATTCCTGTATGGCCAGACCTGCGTATTGCTCGCAGGCCTTCTGGTCGGGCAGGGTGCCGTGAGCCAACAGGACGATATCGATCTGCCCCAATGCAGCCAGACAGTCGGCCAGCATCGCCGGGTGCTCTGAAAAGTGCGTAACGTCCAGTCGGTGTGTGTCGATACGCCCGGCACCGCGCGCCTTGAGATCGGCTGCATTGCTGTCGAGCTTCTCCATGTCGCGCGCCACCAGAAAAAAATCACAGCCCTGCGCGGCCCAGAGTCGGGCACAGGCGTGGGCGATGGCTGATGTCGCGCCGATGATCAGAATTTTTTTCATGGCATCACTCGTTTCCAGAAGCGGGACATCAAGGAAGGGTCACGCAGGGCTTCAAGTTGCTCCCAGGCTGGATAGGCCTGGCGGAAATCGCTCCCGGTCATGTGTGCATCTTTTGCCGGATATAGACGTCCACCCGCTTCACGGACAATGGCATCCAGGCGTGGGAACAGTGTTTCGGCCAGCTCGCGCGTCTGCGAAAAATCCAGTGCCAGCGAAGTACCCGGCATCGGGAAGGACAGCAGCCCCGGCGAAGCGATATCGCCGCAGCGCTTGAGTACCGCAAGGAATGAACCCCGGCCCGATGCAGCAATCGCATCGAGCAGCAGTTGCATGGCCTTGGGCGCGCAATGCTCGGGGATCACGCACTGGTATTGCTGAAACCCTTTGCGACCATAAAGACGATTCCAGTGCTGGATGCGATCCAGCGGGTAGAAGAACGCTTCGCACGCGCTGCGGCGGGCCTTGGCCTGTTGTGGATGGGCGTGCCAGTAGATCGAATTGAATGCACGCAAGGACAGATGGTTGACCAGTGAAAGCGGGGCAATGAACGGTATGCTCAGACGCTTGGGCGCATCGACCGTTAGCGACCCGTAACGAGCGTGGTCGCCGACGATGTACACGCCACGGCCGCTATTACTGCCTCGCGCGAGGCAATCAATCCAGGCCACGCTGTATTCGTGCTGCGCGTCCAGTTCGTGCGACAGGGTAAAAAATTCTGCCAGATTGGCGAAACGCACCACCTTGCTGTTGATCTGACTGGTACGGATCGGCATCAATTGCAGCTCGACCCGACTGATAACGCCGGTCAAGCCCAGGCCGCCGATGCTGGCAGCGAAAAACAAAGGGTTTTCCACGGCCGAACAAACCATCGGCGGCTCGCCATGACGGATCAATTCGAAACGCATGACATGACAGCCGAAGGTGCCGCGTAGATGATGATTCTTGGCATGCACGTCGTTGGCAAGCGCGCCGCCTATCGTCACAAACTGCGTGCCCGGTGTGACCGGTAGAAACCAGCCGCGCGGGATTGCTGCCGCCAGCAGTTGTGACAGGGTCATGCCTGCTTCCAGTTGCACCACGCCGTTCTGCCAGTCTGCGGCGATGAAGCGATCCAGCTTGCGCATGTCCAGTACGTGACCACTGCTTGCCAGACAACTGTCGCCGTAGCTACGGCCGTTGCCGAACGGCAGGCTGGTGTGATGGTGCGCAAGTGTTTCCGAGATGTGCGCCGGCAAGCGATTTACCGCCTCACAGTCATGACCTTGCTGGGCAACCTGCGGGTAGCGCCCCCAGGAGTAGAGAGGCGCGCTCATGCGGCGATCCAGAACACCAGCAGGAACAGAAAACCGATCCCCTGGCTGAGCCGGTCGCGGATTGCGAAAACTACCGGGTCCTCGTTCATCTGGCCGCGATGGGTGAGCATCCAGATCCGGGTGATCCAGAACAACAGCAACGGGCAGGCCAGCCAGATCACATGCGGATGCTGATACAGGGCAACCGTCGCGCCCTCATGGATGTAAAGCGCCAGGACCATTACCGCCAGATTGCCCGACGATGCACCCAGGGAGGCGATCATGTCCAGATCGCCCGGGTAGTAGCCGCGGCCGCGTGTCTTGACGGTCACATCGCACAGCCTCGCGTCGCGCAGTTCGGCATAGCGCTTGACCAGCGCGAGGCTGAGAAACAGAAACATTGAAAATGCCAGAATCCAGAACGTCAGCGGCAACTGAAACGCCGCTGCACCGGCCAGGATGCGCGTGGTGTAGAGCATCGCCAGAACAATGACGTCTACTGCCATGTGGCGCTTGAGGTAAAGCGAGTAGACCAGCGTCAGCAAGTAATAGGCGGCCAGCACCGCCGCAAATTGCCATGGCAACATGATTGCCGCGCCGGCGAAGGCTGCTGCGAGCAACAGCGGGATCACCAGTAAGCCGGATTCGATCGACAACTGACCGCTGGCGAACGGGCGCTCGCGTTTGCTTCGATGGTGGCGGTCATCTGCCAGATCAAGCAGGTCATTGAGCAGGTAAACGCTTGATGCGCAGAGCCCGAAACACAAAAATGCCAGCAATCCGTCGAGCAGCAATTGCGTGCTCTGGACTTGGTGAGCAGCGAGCAGGGGCACAAAAATCAGTGTGTTTTTCAGCCATTGGTGGAGGCGCAACGCCTTGTACCACGCACTGCGTCGGGACGATGTGGATTTGATCACCTGTTCGACGTTTCCTTGTGCCCGCGCCGCGCGCTCCACACCTGCGAGCGGGCTGGCGACGATGGCCTTGCGTGAGACTTTCCAGATGCACAGGTCGTCCCGGGAATTACCGATGTAATCAAAGCCGCCCTCACCATAATGGCTGACCAGCAAATCGCGTTTGCGATGGGCAGAAAGATTGGTTTTACCGTCCGAGGCCCAGACCTGATCAAACATTTGCAGGTGTGCTGCAATCTGGTTGGCAAGGGTTTCGTGAGAGGCCGTTGCCAAAACCACCCTGCGCCCGTGCTGCCGACTGGTCTGGATATAAGCGATGACCGCAGCATCGTAGGGCAGTAACGCAATGTCGATGTCGATGTCGGTGCCCAGAGCCAGCCCTTGCTTGAGGGGCGCCTTGCCTTGTAACAGCCAGGTAAAAAGCTTGAATACCTGTAGTGGTCGGCCGCGGATAAAAGCTACTGCGGTTTCAAACAGCAAATCTGAACGCAGCAGCGTTCCATCGAGGTCGACAACCAGAGGTGTATCAACCTCAAGAACTCCTCCTTGAGTGCCTGGCATGAACAGTTGCTCCTGTAAAAGTGAGCGCACTATGGAACAAGACCGGACAATCGCCACATCAATAAAATTAAACGATATCCATCATTCAGCCGTGCCTGTGGCGTCAGGAAAATTAAGGATCGGGCAACTGTAATTGCATGAACGCTATTGATTCATTGATTGACCAAATAACGGAATCTGGTACGGAAACTGTAAAGTTAATGAGTCATTTCAGAGGGCTGATTAACGGCGGTGGCTCTGATTCGCGCGTTGATACAACGTGTTCGACATACGGTGCCAGAACGGGCGAGCCTGGATAAACATCGCGGTGACCACTTATTCAGCCTGGCGAGTCATAATGACGCCTTTGTTGGCCGTCTGCTGGAGTCGTAATGACCCACCCCCTGTTGCGTGAGCTGATACCGTTGGTGTCCGACCTGTCCAGAGAACTGCCGGACGAAGAGCGTTATCGGCGTCTGCTGTGCTCGCTGCGCCACTGGCTGCCTTGCGACGCTACAGCACTGCTCAGGCTTGAAGGTGATGTGTTGATTCCGCTGGCGGTCGACGGTCTCAGCCCGGACGCGCTCGGTCGTCGCTTCCGGGTCAGCGAGCATCCTCGCTTCGAGGCGTTGCTTGCGAGTGACGGGCCGCTGCGCTTTGCTGCCGATTGCGATTTACCGGACCCTTATGACGGGCTGGTCGACGGTCATGGCGCGTTGGAAGTGCATGATTGCCTGGGCTGCGTGCTGTCTGTTCAGGGGCGGCCCTGGGGGCTTATTACCCTGGATTCGCTGGACCCTTCCAGCTTCGGCAGCGTCGATCTGGATAACCTGCAGGCCTTCGCCAGCCTCGCCGCGGCAACGGTCATGGCGGGCGAGCGCATCAACCAGTTGGCGCGGGGTTTTGAAGATCAGCGCCACTTGGCCGAGGTCTACAAGCGCGCTGCCGGAGGGCGAGCACCTCGCGAGCTGATTGGTCAGAGCGCGGTTCACCAGCGTATGCAGCAGGAGATTGAACTGGTCGGCAACAGCCCGCTGACGGTACTGGTCATGGGTGAAACCGGTGTCGGCAAGGAGTTGGTGGCCGAGTCCATCCATCTGCACTCGCCGCGGGCACACAAGCCGCTGATCAGCCTCAACTGCGCCGCGCTGCCTGAAATGCTGGTCGAAAGCGAATTGTTCGGGCATGTCAAAGGCGCTTTTTCCGGGGCGGTCAATGGGCGTAGCGGCAGGTTCGAGCTGGCGGATGGCGGTACGTTGTTCCTTGACGAGGTGGGTGAGCTGCCATTGTCGGTGCAATCCAAGCTGTTGCGTGTGCTGCAAAGTGGTCAGTTGCAACGGGTCGGTGCTGATCAGGAACACCATGTGGATGTGCGCATCATCGCTGCCACCAATCGTGATCTGGCCGAGGAAGTGCGCTCCGGCCGGTTTCGGGCGGATCTCTATCATCGATTGAGCGTCTACCCGCTGCTCGTGCCAGCACTGCGCGAGCGCGGACGGGATGTGTTGCTGCTGGCTGGCTATTTTCTCGAGGAAAACCGTGTGCGCATGGGGCTACGTGGGCTGCGCCTGAGCGCCGAGGCGCAGCGGCTGCTGCTCGCGCACCCCTGGCCGGGTAACGTTCGTGAGCTGGAGCACCTGATCAGCCGGGCGGTGCTCAAGGCGCTGTCTGCCCATCCGCAAAAGCCGCGCATCCTGACGGTCGAAGGGCCAGCGCTGGGTCTCGACGGCTCGGCGTCTGCCACGCCACTGCCCACGGCTGAAAAAGCCCTTTCAGCGGCTGCGCAGGGGGCAGGGCTTAAGGCGTCGGTGGATGCTTTTCAGCGTTCTTTGATTGTTGATTGTCTTGAACGACATCAAGGCCGTTGGGCAGAAGTGGCGCGCGATTTAGCGGTGGACAGAGCCAATCTCAATCGACTTGCCAAGCGCCTGGGTATTCGCTGATATATCCGAATGGGGATGTTCGTTGGTCGCCGATATTGAAAAAAGAATGAATTTCTTTGCAGTGAATGCAGTCACCTATACTTCAAGCCACTGCTGAAAAAAGGATCAGGCTTTCAATGGCACTTCCAAAGCATTACCGCATTGATTATCTGCTGAACGGTTCGTTCAAGAGTTTTTATATACGCACCGAGAATATGGACAACGCTGAAGCCTGGCACTGTGCAAGTGTCGACGCGGGTCTTGCGCGCATACCGAAATACCGTTTGGAGAAAGTCGCCAAAGTGTCCAAACCTTATGCGGAACACTTTGGTGTCACCAATGTGGAGTGGGCTCAGGCCTGAACCCACTCCTCGGTCAGTTCACTCAACGGTGGGCTATCTGCTCCAGCGCCAGATGGCGTGTACGTGGTCCGAACCGGCCAATGGTAATGATCACGATCAGCATGCTGCCAACGATGAACGCCAGTACGCCCGGTGTGCCGAAGTGGTCGAGGAAAATCCCGATCAGCAGGCTGCTGAACACCGTTGACAGGCGGCTGAACGAGTAGCAAAAGCCCACGGCACGTGCGCGGATGTTGGTCGGAAACAACTCGCCCTGATACGAGTGATAACTGAAGCTCAGCCATGCGTTGCAGAATGTGATCATGATCCCGCAGAAAATAAGGCCTGCCGCGCTGGTCTGGAAGGCAAACAGGCTGCCGAAGATCATCGCTCCCAACGCTGAGCCGACGATTTGCCATTTGTTCTCGAAGCGGTTGGCAAATTTCACGAACAGCAGCGGGCCGAGCGGGTAGGCCAGCGTGATCACGAACGCATACCCCAGGCTGTGTGTGACACTCAGGCCCTGGCCAGAAAGCAGGGCGGGCAGCCAGTTACCGAAGCCGAAGAAGCCAATGGCTTGGAAGACGTGAAATACGATCAGCATCAGTGCACGACGACGGTATGGCGGTTGCCACATATCAGCGAAGCGGCCGTTGCCTGACAGCGCGACTTTCTCCGGTTCAGGTTCATCCAGCGGCTTGCCCTGGTCTTTGATACAACGTGCTTCAATTCCGTCCATGATCAGTTCGGCTTCGTCGAAACGCCCCTGCTGCGCCAGCCAGCGAGGTGATTCTGGGAGTGCTGAACGCAGCCACCAGACAAACAGCGCAAATACCGCGCTGCCAATCACCACCCAGCGCCATCCGGAAAAGCCGAAGGGTGCCTGCGGCACCAGCCACCATGACATTAGCGCCACGCTGGGGACTGACAGGAACTGGATGAAAAATGCGAAGGCGAACGCCGAACTGCGTATGCGTTTGGGTACCAGTTCCGACAGGTAAGTGTCGATGGTCACCAGCTCGACGCCCAGGCCGATACCCACTACAAAGCGCATGCCTATCACGCCCAGAGCGGAGGTCTGCAGACCCATGATCACCGTGGCAATGGTGTACCAGATCAGCGCGAAGGTAAAAATTGCGCGGCGACCGTAACGGTCGGTAATCGGGCTAACCAGACTGGCACCGAAAAACAGACCCAGAAAGGTCGCCGAGGCAAAGGCTGCCTGATCGGAAAAGCCGAACAGGCCCTGGTTTCCCGTGGCAAAGATTCCGTCGCGAATCAGGCCGGGGCTGATATAGGCCGTCTGAAAGAGGTCGTAAAGCTCGAAAAAACCGGCGATAGACAGCAGGGCGACCAGTTTCCAGATAGTGGCAACCGCAGGCAGTCGATCAATTCGCGCCGAGATATACGCTGCCCGCAGCTGTTCGCCCTTGGGTGCACCTGTGCGAGGTGATGAGTTCATCGATGGCCATCCTGAGTTCTTGTAGATGCCTGAATGGTACTCTTTACAATTTGTAATGAATGGTCTTTTAATGCGGTTAATGGCCCCTAAAAGATTAATAATTGTTTAGTTGGTGCGGTTTTTGAGTGTTTATACCGGTTAGCTCAGGCTGTACGCCGTTGAAATAGCTTGAGATTAGCAATGCAGTGCCAGCCTCAAAGACCAGCAAGCGTCAAAACAGCAGGCATGAAGCCGCCAATGATGTATCAACATGTGTCGCAAAACCTTAGGATGAGGGTCTTGATTTTCTGCCTGTCGGGTTCCCGTGACGTACAAACTGCCCACCACTGCAACAGCCCCTTTCTGCCCATCGGCGACCACCGACAGCGTGACCATCCCGCCGAACGCATCCTTGCTACGCAAGATGATGCTGTTCGTGGGGCCAGGCCTGCTGGTTTCCATCGGTTACATGGACCCCGGCAACTGGGCGACGGCTATCGAGGCCGGTTCACGCTTTGGTTATTCATTGTTGTTTGTGGTGGTGCTCGCCAGTCTGTCGGGAATGGTCTTGCAAAACCTTTGTTCCCGACTTGGCATCGCCACCGGGCGTGATCTGGCGCAGCTGTCTGCTGCCCGCTACAGCCGTAATGTCGCCAAAGGCCAGTGGCTGCTGGCAGAGCTGTCGATCATCGCCACCGATCTGGCAGAGGTGCTGGGGGCGGCGTTGGCGTTTCATCTGTTGCTGGGCGTATCGATAACCACCGGTGTAGCGCTGACCGCTTTCGATACCCTGATCGTGCTGGCCTTGCAGGGCGCCAATTTCCGGCGTCTGGAAGCTATCGTGCTGGGGTTGATTGCAACCATTGCCAGTTGTTTTGCCATCGAGCTGTTTCTGATCAAGCCATTCTGGCCGGATGTGGTGGCGGGCCTGAAACCGAGCTGGGATGTACTGAGCAGCCAGGAGCCGCTGTATATCGCCATCGGTATTCTGGGTGCCACGGTCATGCCGCATAACCTTTATCTGCATTCGTCGGTGGTGCAGACCCGGGTCAATGGTGCTGACCTGGCCAGCAAGGCCACTGCCATTCGCTACGCCCGGCTGGACACTATCGGTTCGCTGAGCCTTGCGCTGCTTATCAATGCGGCGATTCTGATCCTCGCGGCTGCGGCGTTTCACAAGACCGGGCATACCGAAGTGGTCGAGATTCAGGACGCTTATCACCTGCTTGATCCATTGGTCGGCGGTGCCATTGCCAGCGTGCTGTTCGGCGTCGCCTTGCTGGCGGCAGGGCAAAGTTCGACGTTCACGGGAACCATCGCCGGGCAGGTGGTGCTCGAAGGCTTTCTGCAGGCCAAAATTCCTTGCTGGCAGCGGCGCTTGATTACTCGCGCACTGGCACTGATTCCGGCGCTGATCGGCGTGATCTGGCTGGGTGACAGTTCGGTCGGCAAGATGCTGGTGCTCAGCCAGGTGGTGCTGAGCCTGCAACTGCCGTTTGCACTCTGGCCGCTGATTCGCTTTACCAGTGATCCGCAGTTGATGGGGCCGTTCGTCAACAGTCGGTTGGTCAAGATTGCCGCCTGGGGTCTGTTCGGTCTGATCTCGGCGGCCAATCTGACGCTGCTGTGGTTCTGGGTGAGCTGAACTTGATCGCCGTAAGTCACTCTCAAACCTGACACCAATGTTCGCTGTCAGGGAGCCGGAAATGACCACAACCGATGAAAAGGGTGCAGTGTTCGAAACCGATTTGCCGGCCCGTCTGGACCGCTTGCCCTGGGGGCGGTTTCACACCTTACTGGTTGTGGCGCTGGGTATCACCTGGTTGCTCGATGGCCTGGAAGTGACCCTTGCAGGCTCGGTGGCTGGCGCCCTGAAAGCCAGTCCGGCGCTCAACCTGACCAACAGTGACGTGGGCCTGGCGGGTGCCGCGTATATCGCCGGTGCCGTACTCGGCGCATTATTTTTTGGCTGGCTGGCGGACCGTCTCGGGCGTCGCAAACTGTTCTTCATCACCTTGCTGCTGTACGTCGGTGCCACGGCCGCCACGGCGTTTTCATTCAGTGTCTGGAGCTTTATGCTGTTCCGTTTTCTGACCGGCATGGGTATCGGTGGCGAGTACACCGCAATCAATTCGACGATCCAGGAATTTACCCCGGCGCGTTACCGGGGCTGGGTCGACCTGACCATCAATGGCACGTTCTGGCTGGGTGCTGCGCTGGGCGCGATTGGCTCGATTGTGTTGCTCGATCCGCAATGGGTAGGTGCCGAACTGGGCTGGCGCCTGTGTTTCGGGATCGGTGCGGTATTGGGCCTGCTGGTGCTGCTGATGCGTCTGTGGCTGCCGGAGAGCCCACGCTGGCTGTTGATTCACGGCCAGGCCGCGCAGGCGAAAAAGATCGTTGAACAGATAGAGGCCGATTTGCAGCGCCAGGGCCATGTGCTGCCTCCCGTGCAGGGCAAACCCTTGCGCCTGCACGTGCGCGACCACACGCCGCTGGGGGAGGTTGCCAGAACCTTGCTGGTGACGTTTCGCCAGCGATCGCTGGTTGGCCTGACGCTGCTGACGGCGCAGGCTTTTTTCTACAATGCGATTTTCTTCACTTATGCGTTGGTATTGACCGACTTCTATGGCGTGCCGTCCGAGCGCGTCGGTTGGTATGTGTTGCCGCTGGCGCTGGGTAATTTCTGCGGTCCGCTGCTGCTGGGCAGGTTGTTTGACGTGGTGGGGCGGCGTGTCATGATCAGCCTGACCTATGGTGTGTCAGGCGTGCTGTTGGCGATCAGTGGCTATATGTTCGAGCAAGGTCTGCTGGACGTAACCCAGCAGGCCATTGCCTGGATGGTGATTTTCTTCTTTGCTTCGGCAGCGGCCAGCTCGGCCTACCTGACAGTGGCCGAAACCTTTCCGCTGGAAATCCGCGCATTGGCGATTGCAGTGTTCTACGCCTTCGGTACGGGGCTGGGCGGGATGATAGGCCCTACGTTGTTTGGTGAGTTGATAGAAACCGGCGAACGCAGCAATGTGCTGATCGGCTATCTGATCGGGGCAGGGTTGATGGTGTTCGCGGCGCTGGTGCAGTCGATATGGGGCGCGGCTGCCGAGCGCAAGTCTCTGGAGGAAGTAGCGAGGCCGCTGTCGCAGGCCGGGGAAAGGTAAATGATCAGTTACCGGAACACGCCACGAAGTCCATCGACTGACGCACGCAAGCCGACGATCCGCTCGCTGACTTCCTGCGCTTCATGCGGGCGAGAAGTACGCTCCAGGTACAAGAGATGTCCGGCAAGATTGGCCGAGACGCGTTCAAGGTCGTCGGCGGTGCGCCTGACGTAGGCCTGGATGTCTTTCAGTTGTTCGACTTGCACGGATGGTTCCCCTATAGGTCGCATCCGAGCGCACTAAATGACTAAATGAATGGGGGCTGTGTGAACCCCCTCAATCGAATTATCGACCGCTACAGTAGCTTTCTTTAGCGTGGCAGGTAAATAAACAGGTAATAAATTTTTGCCCGCTGCCGCCCAGCCTAATCGTCTTCCTGATCGTCATGTTCCGAGTAGGAATCCAGCAACTCGGCCAATGCCAGGGTACGGTCCAGCCCGCTGCGGCTGGACATGATTTCGGCCACTGCCTGCGTGGCGGCAATTCTGGCAGCTTCGCGTTCGGCATCGGTGTTATTGGGCGTGGCGGCCTGCGCAGCCTCAATAATCGATTGCTCAAAGGTATTCATGGTGCTCGCTCGTGAAATTCAAGTGCCTGTGATACCGAGAATGACGGATTGTTTCAAGGCCGATCAATCACCTTCGTAAGGAAATTCCTCCAAGGTCTGCATCAGTGCGACACCCTGCGGCCCTTGAAGATTGTCCAGCACCCAGCAACTGCTGGCATTTTTAGTCAACAACAGACGAGTGGTCTGGCTGGTGACCGGCTGCTGCGGGGCGTCTTTGTAGCCCAGGTTGTAGGTCATCTCGACCACCGCCTGCTTGTCGGAATTGGACACCAGCTTCCAGTCGATGGGCTTCTGCACATCGCCATCCTGCGCGTCGGTCCAGGGGTTGGCGCTGACTGCGCACTGATCACCGTTCTGACAGGCCCAGTCTTTTTTCAGCAAGCCCAGCAAAGGCTTGGACAGGTAATCAGCCGAGCCTTTGCCACTGAGGTAGAAGTCCTGATGCTTTTCGTAGACCCAGCGCGCTGTATCGACCGGGGTCGCGGCGGGGCAGGCGGCCTGGGCCGTTGATGAAAGCAGGCAGGCGAAGGCAATGGCGACGGTTCTGGACATGGAGCAGGCTCGCAGAGAAGGTGGCAGTGATGTTACAGGCTGGCAACACTGCATTTGTAAGGCATGCGGACAAAAAAGCAATGGTTTTGGTTGGTGGAGGGGCTGTTTGCGACGAGCTATGCCCGCAGTGCAGCGTGCCAATGCGTGGCATTGGCACCAGGCTCAGTTGCAATGAGCCTATATATGAAACACTAGCGCCAGGCTTGTGCTCCATAGCGCTGTGCATACTTGTTGAACCTTACTTCTTCACCGGCACGATATCCATGATGTTGCCGTTGACCTTCTGAAAGCGGACGTATTTGTCATTGATCTTCACCCATTCGCTTTCCTTGGCTGGTGCTTCAAGGCCTTTGCTTTTCCAGTCTTTTACTTCCAGATCGCTGCGGCGATATTTTTCCGGCACGCGGGAACCGATTTCCAGTTCGTGCATATTGTCCTTGGATTCGGTGACTTTCGGGTCCGCCGTCTCTGCGTGAGCGGGCAGGGTGACGGCGGAGAAGCAGCCGAGCAAGGTCATGCAGGCGATCAACGATTTGCTATTCATGTAAAGACTCCCAGTCTTTGGTATCAGGCGATGGCTTAATGCCTCGTAACAACTGGGACCCTCACGTTTGCAAATCATTCGATCGGGTTTGCCGCGCTTAGCCTTGCAGGGTCTGGGCGATGGTTGCAGAGAGCCTGGTGGTCGGACGGCCGATCAGTGCGCTCAACTGGTGACTGTCATCGAACAGCGCGCCTTTGGCTGCGGCCGCGTCGGAATCAGCCAGCAACTGCGCAACGAAGTCTGGCAAGCCTGCCTGGATCAGCGCGGCTTTGAATTCGGCTTGCGGCAGGTTGACGTAAGGCAGAGTCTTGCCGGCCTGCTTTGAAAGCTCGGCAGCGAACTCAGCAAGTGTGTAGGAATCGTCACCAGCCAGCTCGTACACGCGACCGCTCTGATCCTCGCTGGAGGTCAGCAGCACCGCCGCAGCTTCAGCGTAATCGAGGCGCGACGCCGAACTGATGCGGCCCTCGTCGGCACAGCCCATGACCGCGCCATGGCCCAGCGCGCCGGGAATGCCTGCTGTGTAGTTTTCGGTGTACCAGCCATTGCGCAGCAGGACATAAGGCAGCCCGCTGGCGCGCAGGTAGTCTTCGGTTTCGCGGTGCTCTCTGGCCAGGCCCAGTGCCGAGGCGTCTGCATGCAGAACACTGGTGTAAGCCAGCAGTTTGACCCCGACGCGTTTCGCCGCATCAACCACGGCCTTGTGCTGCGGCAGGCGCTGGCCCACTTCGCTGGAAGAAATCAGCAGCACTTTGTCGGCACCGGCAAACGCGCTGTCCAGCGTCGACGGCTGCGAATAGTCGGCGTGACGAACTTGAATGCCCTTTGCCGATAGGTCATTGGCCTTTTCCGGGCTGCGGACTGCGGCAATGATCTGCCCGGCAGGTACACGAGTGAGCAGCTGTTCAATGACGATACGGCCAAGCTGGCCAGTGGCACCGGTGACAACGATCATGGAAGGATTCCTTGAATCAGGTTGAAAGGAAGCGCCAGCATAGTCATGATGCTTACCTTTCGTAAGTACGTACAAAAAGGTAAGTGCTATGAGTGAATCTGCCTCGCATCCACAGTCTGAAACGGTCGAGTCCATGCTGGCCTTCGTTCGTCAGGGGCAGGTACTGGCCACTGACTGCCCTTCACGGATTGTGCTCAACCATGTTTGCAGCCGTTGGGGCGTGCTGGTGCTGGTGGTTTTGCGCGGCGGCATGCATCGTTTCAGCGAGGTGCGGCGCAAAATTGGCGGGGTCAGCGAGAAAATGCTCGCGCAAACCCTGCAGCACCTGGAGCAGGACGGCTTCGTCAGCCGCAAGTCACTGCCGGTAGTGCCGCCGCATGTTCAATACCGGCTGACCCCGATGGGCGAAGAAGTCGCCTTGCAGGTTGAAACACTCGCCACCTGGATCGAGACCAATCTGCCGCGCATTATGCAGGCCCGTGAAGTGTCGAATACGCTGCAGATCACGCCCGAATGAGTCTTTTCTGACAGATTTTTCATCCTGCGATTGTCGGCTTGATCGCCTGCAATCAGCCGCTTCTTGGTATGGTGCGCGCCGAAATCTTTATATACACGTTTAGTTGCGCCGTTTGCCCTTCACCGAGAAGCTGTAGAAATGCCCAATCCAATTCCCCTGAAAGACCACGAAAAAGAGACGCGGCTGGTCAATCAGCGCCTGATTGCCTGCGCGGTGCTGGTCGGCCTGCTGGCTGCCTGTCTGGTCGCGCGCATGTATTTCCTGCAAGTCACCGAGTTCGACTATCACTCGACCATTTCCGAAAACAACCGTGTTCACGTGCTGCCGATCCCGCCCGAGCGCGGTTTGATCTTTGACCGCAATGGCGAAGTGCTCGCTGACAATCGCCCCAGTTTCAACCTGACCCTGACCCGTGAACGCGCCGGTGACTGGCACAAGGTGATCGATGAACTGATGACCCTGCTGGAGTTGCCCGACGAAGACCGGATTCTGTTCGACAAGGAACTGAAACAGGTTCGTCACCCGTTCGAGCCCGCAACACTGCTTTATGAGCTGACCGAGGAGCAGATCGCCATACTGGCGGTCAATCAGTACCTGCTACCGGGCGTGGATGTGGCAGCGCAGTTCGTTCGTCACTACCCGTTGGGCGCACACTTTGCTCATTCGATTGGCTATGTCGGGCGTATCAACGAAAAAGAAGCGTCGCATCTCGACAACGAATATCGCGGCACTCAATCCATCGGCAAGACCGGTATCGAGCGCTTCTACGAATCCGAGCTGCACGGCCACGTAGGCTACGAAGAGGTCGAAACCAACGCCCAGGGCCGCGTGCTGCGGGTGCTGAAACATACTGACCCGGTGCCGGGCAAGAACATCACCCTAACGCTGGACGCGCATTTGCAGGCCGCAGCGGAAAACGCTCTGGGTGATCGACGTGGTTCGGTGGTTGCGCTGGACCCGGAAACCGGCGAAGTGCTGGCGATGGTCAGCAAACCAAGCTTCGACCCCAACCTGTTCGTCACCGGCATCAGCTTCAAGCAGTACGCTGCGCTGCGCGATTCCATTGACCGGCCGCTGTTCAACCGGGTGCTGCGTGGCCTTTACGCACCGGGCTCGACGGTCAAGCCGGAGGTGGCGATTGCCGGTCTCGACAGCGGTGTGGTCACAGCCTCGACCAAGGTCTTCGACCCCGGTTATTTCCAGCTGCCGGACTTCGACCACAAATACCGTAACTGGAACCACAGCGGCGATGGCTGGGTGGACATGGACACGGCGATCATGCGTTCCAATGACACCTATTTCTACACGGTGGCGCACAAGCTCGGCATCGACCGTCTGCACGATTACATGACCATGTTCGGTATCGGCCAGAAGGTGTCGCTGGACATGTTCGAGGAGTCTGCAGGACTTATGCCGTCCCGCGAATGGAAGCGGGCCACGCGTCGTCAGGCATGGTTCCCCGGCGAAACGGTGATTCTCGGTATCGGTCAGGGCTATATGCAGGTCACACCGTTGCAACTGGCCCAGGCCACGTCACTGATTGCCAGCAAAGGCGTCTGGCATCGGCCGCACCTGGCGATGGAAGTAGGTCATGACGTGCCGCTTGATGAGCACCCGATGCCAAACATCGTGCTGCGCGATCCCAATGAATGGAATCAGGTTAACACCGGCATGCAGATGGTCATGCACGACCCGCGCGGCATTGCGCGCGATGCCGCCAAGGGCGCGCAGTACCGCATCGCCGGCAAAAGCGGTACGGCGCAGGTGGTGGCGATCAAGCAGGGTGAGCGTTACAACCGTCTGAAGACGCTGGAGCGTAACCGTGACAACGCCTTGTTCGTCGGCTTCGCACCGGCCGACCACCCGAAGATCGTGGTATCTGTGACCATCGAGAACGGCGAGGCGGGCGGTCGAGTCGCGGGCCCTGTGGTCCGGGAAATTCTCGATGCCTGGCTGCTCGACAGCGAGGGCAAGCTCAAACCGCAATACGCAGTCCCTGCCAAGGCGCCGGGTAACCCGCACGCCTGAATTGTTTGCCAATGCAAACTGTCTGACCGAGCCCTGAACAGGGCTCAGGTTTTCTGAACTGTCGAGAATTCATCGGGTCGACCACAACAGGCGTAGCAGAGCGCTGCGCGCGTTTTACCGAATTCATTATTGCCTCGACAAGGAACCCCTAATGTCCAAGACCATCGCCGACCATCTTGCGCAAACCCTCGCAGCGGCAGGTGTTTCCCACATCTGGGGGGTGTCCGGTGACAGCCTCAACGGCCTGACCGACAGCCTGGAACGCACCGATTCGATTCGCTGGATGCACACCCGTCATGAAGAAGTCGCAGCCTTCGCCGCCGGTGCCCAAGCGGCATCCAGCGGCAAGCTGGCGGTCTGTGCAGGCAGCTGCGGACCGGGCAACCTGCACCTGATCAATGGCCTGTACGACTGCCATCGCAACCGCGTGCCGGTGCTGGCAATTGCTGCGCACATTCCTTCCTCGGAAATCGGCCTGGATTACTTTCAGGAAACCCACCCGCAGGAGCTGTTCAAGGAGTGCAGCCACTTCGTCGAACTGGTCAGCAACCCCGAGCAATTCCCCCGTGTGCTGGAACGTGCCATGCGCGCGGCGATCAGCCAGAAAGGTGTTGCCGTTATCGTCTTGCCCGGCGATGTAGCGCTCAGCGAATCCCCTGATGTAGCTGCGAAATGGATTGAGCCCACGCCGCCAGCTGTCGTCCCGGCAGACAACGACTTGCAGTCGATGGCCGACATGCTCAACGACTCGAAAGCCGTGACCTTGCTGTGCGGTGCAGGCTGTGCAGGTGCTCACGAGCAGATTCTTGCACTGGCCGACACGCTGGGCGCCCCCATTGTTCATGCCTTGCGTGGCAAGCAGCACGTTGAATACGACAACCCGTTCGACGTCGGCATGACCGGCCTGATCGGCTTCAGCTCCGGCTACCACGCCATGCTGTCCTGCGATACGTTGGTGATTCTCGGCAGCAGCTTCCCCTATCGGAATTTCTATCCCGAAAAAGCCGACATCATCCAGATTGACCTCGATCCGACCCAGCTAGGGCGTCGCACGCCGGTGGCGCTGGGTCTGGTGGGCGGGGTGCGGGAAACCCTGGAGGCGCTTCAGCCAAAGCTCAGGCCGCACACCGATCGCCGTTTCCTCGACAAGGCCCTGAAGCACTACGCCAAGGCCCGTGAAGAACTGGACGAGCTGGCCACGCCTACGCCAGACGGTACACCTATTCACCCGCAATACCTCACCCGTCTGGTCGATGAACAGGCCGACGCCGATGCAATCTTTACCGTCGATGTCGGCACGCCAACGCTGTGGGCCGCACGCTACCTGCACATGAACGGCAAGCGCAGTCTGCTCGGCTCGTTCAACCACGGCTCGATGGCCAACGCTTTGCCACAAGCTCTGGGGGCCAAGGCCGAACATCCGGATCGTCAGGTCGTAGCCTTGTGTGGCGACGGTGGTCTGTCCATGTTGTTGGGAGATCTGCTGAGCATCCGCCAACTGAACCTGCCGATCAAAATGGTGGTGTTCAATAACAGCTCGCTGGGCTTTGTCGACATGGAAATGAAAGCCAGTGGCTACGTGCCGCACGGCACCGACCTGCATGAAACCAACTTCGCCGGCATCGCCTTGGGCGCAGGCATTCTCGGCCTGCGTGTCGAGAATGCCGAAGAGCTACCTGCAGCGTTGCGCAAGGCGTTCGATCATCCCGGTCCGGTGCTGATCGACGTGGTCACTGCCAAGCAGGAGCTGGGCATCCCGCCGAAAATCAAGCTGGCCCAGGCCAAGGGCTTCAGCCTGTACATGATGCGCGCGATCATGAGCGGGCGGGGCAGTGAGGTGCTGGAGCTGGCGAAAACCAACCTGCGTTAATCAATTATAAAAACGTATGGGTTTAATAGAAAAAAGTTGCAACTTCTCTCTATCGAGATTGTCGTCGCTGTTACAGGTGACACTCTCGGTGTTTTATATTTATCTTCTCATCATGACCGCTCCAGGCGGTCATTTCTTTGCGGATCCAAACTTCTCACGCCCTCTGCTTTATCAAGTTCGCTATTTGAATTAACAAATTCAAATAGTGGGTAAAGCTTCCCGGAAGGCGGCCGAGACAGTGATACGGAAGCAAGACCGGCTACGGCAGGCTGATAAACCAATTGTCCCTGGCGACAAAAAAACGTCGACGAATACAGAACGTTACGCCCTGGATAGCCTTTATAGAAAAGTCTGCACGTCATGAGGTCTGCAATGCTTAGAAATGCTCCTTTGAGTATGAAACTGCTGCTTATTTTAATATTCCCCCTATTGGGCTTCCTGGCCTTTGCAGGTTTGTTCGTCGCTGACAAAAGCGAAAACCTCGGTGACATGAGGCGAGCAGTAACAGCCACCGCAGTTGCACAGAAACTGAGCAACGTGGTCACTACCATCCAGCGCGAGCGCGGTGCCAGCGGCGTGTTTCTGGGCAGCGGCGGCAAGTCCATGCAGGACAAATTGAAGACCTTCCGTCAGGAAACCGACAAGGCGATAAGCGAGATGCGTGCCCAGTCGACCGACGGTATTCCCGGTCCGGACAAAGTCTACCGTGCACTGGATGACCTGACTGCGTTGCGCCTCAAGATCGATACGCTGGGGATCAACAACACCGAGTCCTCTACGCGCTTCACCGACGTTATCAAAACACTTGTCGGGTTCTCCTATTCACTGGAGGCGAGTATCGAAGATCCGCAAATACTGCGTGGCCTGAGTTCGCTCAACCAGTTCATCGACATGAAGGAACGTGCCGGTCGCGAGCGCGTGCTGCTCGGCCAGGCATTCAACCAGAACCGCTTTGACGCGCCCCTGTTGTCACGCTTCAGTCGTAACCTCGGAGAGTTCTCCGGTTACCTCGAAGCGTTTCAACGCTGGTCCCCTGAAGTATTCAAGACCAAACTCAATGACGTCATGCAGCAGCCGGGCTCGCTGGAAGTGGCGCGCTTGCAACGCCTGGGTTTCGATACCCCGATGGGTGATCCGCTCAACGTCAAGCCGGAAGACTGGTTCAACCTTGCCACCGTGCGTATCGACATGATGGCTCAGGTAGAAGCAGAGCTTGGCCAGAACGTGGTCGGCCTGGCAACGGATGCGCGCAGCTCTGCTCAAAGCAGCCTGTATGTGGCGGTTGCTACTGTCGTCCTGATGCTGATCGTAGTGCTGTGGCTGGCGTCGGTCATCATCCGCAACATCAAGGTCGCAGTTGTCGATGTGAACCGCACATTGATGGCACTTTCCACCCGCGACCTGACCGCGCGGACCCGCTATATCGGCAAGGATGAGTTTGGCGAGATCTCACGCAATCTTGACAACATGGCGCATCAGATCAGTGAGGTTATCAGCGAAATCGGCAGCGCCACGGCGCAGGTTGCCACCGCTGCCGAGCAGTCCTCCGCAGTGGCGTTGCAAACCAATCAGAACGTGGCGCAACAACGCCAGGGTACCGATCAGGTCGCTACTGCCATCAGCGAGATGAGCGCCACGGTAAAGGATGTAGCGCGCAGCACCACCGACGCGGCCGAGATGTCGCAACGCGTCAACAACAGCACCGTGCAGGGCAAGACCGAAATCGACAACACCATCGGCCTGATTCAGGAACTCTCGGTGCAGGCTGAAGAGACTTCGCGGATCATCGACGAGCTCAAGGGCGAGAGCAACTCGATCTCCTCGGTGCTCGATGTCATTCGTGGCGTCGCCGACCAGACCAACCTGCTGGCGCTCAACGCAGCCATCGAGGCTGCACGTGCCGGCGAGCAGGGGCGTGGTTTTGCGGTGGTTGCCGACGAAGTACGCAATCTGGCCAAGAAGACTCAGGACTCTACCGTCAGCATCCAGAAAATGATCGCCAACCTGCAGTCCGGCTCGGAACGCGCAGCAGCGTCGATGCAGGAAACCCTGGGCAAGGCGCAGGAGGGGGCCAGCAACGTCGTACGCGCTGGCGAACTGCTGGAAGAGATCGCCGAAGGCATCGCGACCATCAGCGACCGCAACATCCAGGTCGCTTCGGCCGCTGAAGAGCAAAGCCTGGTGGCCGAAGAGATCCACCGCAACGTCGACGACATCAACTCGCTGGTCATCCAGGTGAGTGCAGGTGCCGAGCAGACAGCGGTCACGAGTCGTGAACTGGCCAGGCTTGCTGAGCAGCAGCAGGGGCTGGTGGGACGGTTTAAAGTGAGCTGACAGTAAGCTGTTTGTGTGTTTTGAAAAGGCCTGGAAGCGAACACTTTCAGGCCTTTTTGCTGGTCTTCAGATGCTGTCGTGCCGATGTCCCTGAGCCTGCCCAGCATGACCATTCAGTCACCTTTTAACGTAACCCCACGTCCCTCATATAATTATGTAGTGCTATAAAATAATCACTACATAATCGTTGACGTACCCGTTTTCCTTTTGCATTATGCAGCTGTCTCCCCGATCGGGAGCGCTGCAAAGTGTACTGAACAGGCTCGGCAAGCCGTCGAGATGTTCCCGGATGTAGGCTGCCCACAAGGCAGATTGATGGAGCTGAACTGGCATTTGTCGTCGATATGGGCGAGAAGCTGGCGAAACGTCCTCATGATGCTTGTAATGGATCGATTGCCGATCCTGGGTCAGGTCTTTGGGTTTCGTGACTTCTTCTCTCTGCGCTGATGCCGCTGTGTAGCGGCTCTTCATCAAGGCTACCTGCATGTCCTTGAGGGGCTGGAGCGACATTCGACCAACACTTACGTGTGTCGCATTGATGACGCTCTGGCGCATGAACTTGATGTATCAATTATTGAACGGTCTACGAGCGAAGGAGCATCAACATGAATATCAACAAGCAACCGACTATTGATGAACTGGCTCGTCTGTTTGCAGTATGCAAAGACACGCTGGACAACCACATCGTATGGATTGCCGATTCGGGTGAAGTCCATGTCGACGCCATGTCGCCATTCACCCAGGAAGACGAATTCCGTGACGCTCATCCACAGATGCGCACTGCGCTGAAGATGTTTCGCCGCGGTCAGGGTTATGTCGGCAAAAAAGCGGCGGCCGACCGCACGTATGTGGAAAATACGCTGCAGGCGCTGAAAGGCGAATGGCAAAAGAGCCGTCTGCAGGCACACTCTCAGGTCGCCTGAATTCAAGGTGCGATAAGTATTGAGCCCTGAAGCCTGTTCCCGAACCTGATCGGGAACAGGCTTTTTTATTTTCAGCGCCCGAAAGGGTAATTGCCTTATTGGTTGTACAAAGTGTTTTTGCTGGTATAGATTCCGGCCATGAGTCAGTTATCTGGCTTCTCTCATTCCCGGCCTGCCGATGCTTTCATGGCAGCGCCAGCACCTGACCTACACAGAGGTTGCCGATGCGTGCGCCACGATGGCTATGGTTGGTGATGTTGCTCAGCGCTGGCGCTTCGGCGGATTGGCGGGAGGCATTGCCCAATGCCCAGGTTGTCGGTGGCGGTGATCTCAGCCTGTTCGGCTTTCGTGTCTACACGGCCAGGTTGCTTAGTCCCGCCAAGCCCTTTGTAGCGAATGCGCCGCTGGCTCTCGAGCTGACTTACCATCGCGATATTGACCGCGAAGATCTGGTCGATGCCAGCATCGATGAGATCAAGCGTATTTCCGGGTCGAAGGTGAACGAACAGCAACTGGCGCAATGGCGTCAGCAAATGAACCAGTCATTTGTCGATGTTAAGCCGGGCATGAAGATTACCGGGGTTTACCTGCCCGGCCGCGAAGCGCGTTTCTATGTCGGCGACAAACTCCAGCATGTCGTGCCCGACAGTGAGTTCGCCAAGGCTTTCTTTTCCATCTGGCTTGACCCGAAAACCCGTAACCCCGAGCTGCGTGAGCAGTTGCTCGGCAGTACCGGCTCATGACCCATCAAGGAGGGCGCATGCTGAGAAAGTGGATGTTGATGTTGTTTGCGGGGCTTGTACTGAGCGGCTGCGGCGGTGTGCCGGTAACCCGTTACAGTCAGGAAGAGCCCAAGCTCGATCTGCGCCAGTACTTCACCGGGCGTGTCGAGGCCTGGGGAATGTTTCAAAAGCGCTCCGGTGAAGTCACCAAGCGCTTTACCGTGGTGATCGACGGGCACAGTGAAGGCGAAGTGCTGGTCATGCACGAGGCCTTCAGCTACAGCGATGGCACCAAGCAGGTCCGGGAGTGGCGCTTGCGTCCCGATGGTCCGGGGCGCTGGAAGGGCACGGCAGGTGACGTGGTTGGCGAGGCCTATGGCGAGGTGTCAGGCAACAGCTTCCACTGGAACTATGTGCTCAGGTTGCCGGTGGACGGCACCGAGTATGACGTGAGCCTGGATGACTGGATGTACCTGATCGACAAGCAGACCATGGCCAATCGTTCGTCGATGACCAAACTGGGCGTGGAAGTCGGGCAGATCACTTTGTTCTTTCGCAAGTCGGGCAAATAAACCGCGCCTCATGAGCTGAGGCGTTATCCACCAGTGCGGCTGTCAGCCGCCCGTCATATTCATGAAGCGCACCACCTGCACGCCATCGTCGTGGGTGAAGTTGTGGCTCCACGGCTTGATTTGCATCGCATCGATGATGGCTTTTTCGAGTTTCTCAGGCTGACCGGGATTGGCGCGCAGTACCGCTTTCAAGTCCACGGAGTGCTCGTTGCCCAGGCACAGCAGCAAGCGGCCTTCGACCGTCAGGCGCACGCGATTGCAGGTGCCGCAGAAGTTATGGCTGTGCGGTGAGATAAAGCCAATGCGAATGCCTGGTGCTTCGGCCAGACGCCAGTAGCGCGACGGCCCCTGGGTCGAGTCAGTGGAAGGCACTAGCGTGTAACGTTCGGCAATGCGCTCGCGAACCTGATCGCTGGAGTAGAAGGACTCGGCACGGCTGTGCTCGCTGATGATGCCCAGCGGCATCTCTTCGATGAACGAGACATCCAGATTGCGATCGATGGCGAACGCCAGCAGGTCGTTGATCTCGTGATCATTGCGACCATGCATTACCACGCAGTTGAGCTTGGTGTGCACAAAACCTGCGGCATTGGCGGCGTCGATACCGGCAATGACCTTGTGCAGATCACCCGTGCGGGTCAGCTCGCGAAAACGTTGCGGGTCGAGGCTGTCCAGGCTGATGTTCAAACGGGTGACGCCCGCCTTGAACAGCGGTACGGCCAGTTTGTCCAGTTGTGAACCGTTGGTGGTCATGCACAGTTCGCGCAGGCCGGGCAGGGCGGCGATCTTTTCGCACAGACCCACGACGCCCGAGCGTACCAGTGGCTCACCGCCGGTAAGACGAATTTTACGCGTACCCAGCGCCACGAAGCGCTCGGCTACCTGAAGGATTTCCTCCAGCGACAGAATCTGTTGCCGAGGCAAAAACGTCATCTCTTCGGCCATGCAGTACACGCAGCGGAAATCGCACCGGTCGGTGACCGACATGCGCAGATAATCGACTTTACGTGCAAAGCGGTCCATCAGGACGGGTTCTGACATTTCACCTTCTAAATGATCGAGAGAGCTGTATTCCAGGTTTGGAGGCCAGCGTGCTACAGGGGTTCAGCTCTTTTGCAAGGTGCAGCATTCAGGCCTTTGCGCAGGCTGGCAAAGTGCCCAAGCCTGCTCACATATTAGCTGCACGCCTCAAGCTTTGCACTGGCGACTATGCACCTGCTACATGGCCGCCACGCTACCGAGTCGAAATGCCGCAGTCCAATTGCTTCTTCCAATACCCTCATCGACCTCATCTATGGCCCTTTGCCGTAGCAGGCCTGTTAATCAGGGTTGGCGGCGGCGCTGCGCTCGTAGCGTTCCAGTAAAGGCTGGATGCTGATGCCGTGTACCAGAATGCTCAGCGCTACGACCGAAAGTGTCATGCCGATCACAACGTGGCCGACATCGTGTGCCAGACCGTGTGACAACGCAAAACACAGGTAATAAAGACTGCCGATCCCACGAATACCGAACCATCCAACCAGTGCTTTTTGTCGGACGTTGAGCAGGCGACGACTCACCAGCAACCAAACGCTGGCAGGACGAATCACGCAGAACAGCGCGATACCCAGACCAATCGCGCGCCAGTCCCAGTACATCGCCAGCGCAGCGCCCAGCAGGGTGATCAGCAACACTTCCATCGCGCGTTCCACCAGGCTGCCGAACGCGAGCATATCCCCCATCATTACCCCGGCAGCCAGTTGCGAGTCGCTCATGTCTTCGCCCTGCGCTACTGTGCCCTGTTCGAGGGACGCAGTCATATGCCCCAGGACCGGTTGCGCGACATGCTCCGATGGCAGCTCTGAGCGCGTGACACGTACTTCAGCCTGACGCAGCCCGAATCCGGCGGCAAAGACCGAAAGAAAACCGAAGGCTCCCACACCTTGCGCGACCACGTAGGCCAGGGCGATCAATGCCAGCGCCAGAAAGTCATTGGGTGATGTGGTGCTGTCGGCGTTCTTGATGCGGAGAAAGATCATCAGATGGCCAACGCCGCGGCCCATGCCGTAACCAATCAACAAACCGGCCGGAACCGCCCAGATCAGGTCCTTGATCAGCCATCCCTGGACCCAGTCGCTCATTGCGCCCCCGGAACTCAGGTACAGCAAGGCAAAGATCACGAACGGAAACGCCGTCCCGTCGTTGAGGCCCGCTTCGCCGGACAGACCAAACCGCAGGCGATCCTGGTCCTGGGCGTTGTTCACCTGGACCATCCCGGCCAGTACAGGGTCGGTCGGCGACAGCATGGCACCGAGCAACAACGACACGCCCCAGTCCAGGCCGATGATGTTGTGCCCCGCGACCGTCACGCCAGCAATGGTCGCCAGCATCACTGGCCCGGCCAGCCAGTAGGCAGAGTGCCAGGCCTTGCCGCGCAGCGGCAGGCGCAACTTGATGCCCGTACCGAACAGGGAAAACAGTACCGCCACCTCGGTCAGGCGCTCCAGCCATTCGTAGGATTTTTCGAAATCCAGATTGACGATATCCAGGCCCATCGGCCCGATGCCAAAGCCGAATCCCAGGCATACCGCTGACGTGGTCACCGGCATCCAGCGCAGGTACGAGGACGTGAGCGCCAATAGCATCAAGAGCACGCCAAGCACGCTCATGCAGACAATAAAACTCATAAAGAAAGAACCACCGTTAAATGCGCCTCAAGAAGAGGGCGTAACGGTGGGACTCTCTTGTGCGGTAATAAGTTGAAATAATTTGCCGGGCGGTGATCAGCCGGTGTTTGCCTGTAAACGGCACGGCCTTTTGACCTTGCCGCTTGCGACTAGCGCTCGATACTGCGGCTCCAGCGTGCGTTCCACTCGGGGCGGATCTGGTTGACTTGATCCCAGTCGATGGTTACCGCTGTTTCCAGGTACTTTTCCATGGCCTCGACTTGCGCGCGCGTCTTCTCGGAGGTCGGTGTTTTCGGATTTGACGGGATCTGATCGCCTAATTCCAACGCAGGTGCCTGTGCTTCCGGTGTCAGCAGGTAGGCCGCCAGCTTCTGGGCCAGCTCTGGCTGGTTGTTATTGGCGATTGCACATTCAGCCACGTTCAACACCACGCCGCCTTCCTTGGGCGAGGCGTATTCCACCGGCACGCCCTTGATCTTCAAGGCGGTCACTTGCGTCGGCGTCAGCGGGAACAGCGCGGCTTCGTCGGTCTGTACCATTTCCGAGATCTTCGCCGAACTGGCGATGTATTCCAGCACGTTCGGTCCAATGGTCTTCGGCCAGGCCTTGAAGCCTGGCTCGACGTCTTTCTCGCTGCCGCCCTGGATACGGTTGAACATCAGAAAGCCATGCAGGCCGAAGGTCGAGGAGGCCAGTGACTGGAACACCACCTTGTCCTTGAAACGTTTGTCGGCCAGGTCCATCCATGAGGTGGGCGCGCTCCAGCCCTTTTCCTTGAACATCCGCGTGTTGTAGGCCAGGCCGGTCACACCCAGGCTGACGGCCGCTGCCTGTTCCTTGATTTTTGCCTTGGCAGGCAGGTCAGCCAGGCTGGCGCTGGGCTGCAGGGTGTCGCACAGGCCCATGGAAATGGCTCGGTACATGATGCCGTCATCGAGGAAGATGACATGCATCTGCGGGTTGTCTTTACTCGCCTGCACCTTGGCGAGGATGTCGGCCGAGGTGCCGGGCACGATCACCACCTTGACGTTGTTGGCCTTCTCGAAAGCGGGCAGCACCTGATCGGCATACAGGCGCTCCATGGTTCCGCCGTTCATGCCCAGGTACAGCGTGGTTTCGGCCTGGGCAGGCAACGACACGAGTGCGGCAGCCAAGGGCAGGCATGACAGGCTGGTGAGGGCGAGACGTTTGGTGCTTTTCATAGGGACGACCTTCCTCTGTGCAATGGGATGACGTTCGTAGCGGGTTCTATCTCTGTGGGTTGGCTAGCTGGCTGGCGGAAGCGGCCGATGGAAAAGGCCTCGAGCGAGATCGTTGAGGCACCGCCGCAGACCCATTCGGCCAGCGCTTCGCCCGCGGCCGGGCCGATCTGAAAGCCTGCCCCGGCAAAGCCGAAGCCGTGCAGCAGGCCTGGTCTTGTCAGGCTCGGGCCCAGCACCGGTTCGCGATCAGGCAGGTAGCCTTCAGTGCCGCTCCAGGTGCGAATGGCCTGGGCACCGGCCAGTGGCGGGTAGAGTTCGACGGCGTTGCGCAGGATGTCGAGCACTGCCGCCTGTCCTGGTCTGGCGTGTGCCGGGCCGAGGGCAAAGCCTTGTCCGCCGCCCAGCACGCAATTGCCGCGTGCCACCTGCCGGGCATAGATGCCGCCGCCTTCGACACCGGTGCTGACGTCCATGAACATCGGCAGTGGTTCTGTCACCAGCATCGCCGGATGCCCCGAATACATCGGCACCGGTTCGTTGAATTGTGCCGCCAGCGCTCCTGCCCAGGCGCCAGCGCAATTCAGTAGCCAGGGGGCTCGCAGTGTCAGGCCGCTGGCGGTCGTGACGATGAAGGCGTTGCCGTCGTGACTGACTTCGCTGACCGGCGCCTGCTCGAATACCTGAGCGCCCGCCCGGCGAGCTGCGCGGGCAAAGGCGGGCGATACCAGACGCGGATTGGCGTGCCCGTCGTCGGCGCATAGCGATGCACCGACGGCGACATCGCCCGCCCAAGGGTAACGGGCGCGCAGTTGCTCTCGATCCAGCAGTTGCAAATCCAGCCCGAACCCCTGGCTGGCTTCGGCGTAGCTGCGTAGCGCATCCATGTCCTGCTCGCTGCGCGCCAGTTTGAGGTGGCCGGAGCGCTGGTATTCGCCGTCGATACCGATCAGATCGCACAGGCCGCTCCAGATCTGATGCGCCCGTTGCGACAAGGGCAGTTGCGACAAGGGCCTGCCCTGACGGCGTACGCCGCCATAATTGACGCCGCTGGAGTGCGAGCCGCAAAAGTCGCGCTCCAGCAAGGCGACACGCTTGCCCTTCAGTGCAAGCGCCAAGGCTGCCGACGAGCCGACGATGCCGCCGCCGATAACAATCGCATCGCTTTCAATCAGCGTGCTCATGGTTGTGTCTCCGCTGATTGTTTGTCCACGGGCAGCATCTCCAGGCCGAACGGCAGTGGCTTGATCGGTGCCTGGCCGCGTAGACGGCCGACCTGCTCAACTGGCCGGCCGCTCTCGCGGGCGATGATCTCGGCGGCTGCCAGGCCGCACATCCGGCCCTGACAGCGGCCCATACCCACCCGACACATGGCCTTGACCCGGTTGATCTCCCAATGGCCGTCCTGCACGGTGGTACGAATATCGCCCGCAGAGACCTCTTCACAGCGGCACACAAGCGTGTCATCCGCTACATTGGCAGCCCAGTCTTCGGGGAACGGAAACGCGGTTTCCAGCCCGTGGCGGAAGCTTTCGATGCGTTGCAGTGCGGTTTGCAGGTCACTGATACGCACGGCGTCGACGGTGACACCGCTGTCTTGCAGCAGCCCGAGCGCGGCCAGTTCTCCGGCCATTTCCGCCGCGTCTGCGCCCATGATTCCAGCACCGTCGCCTGCCAGATACACTTCTGGCACGCTGCTGCGCCCACAGTCATCGCGAATGGGCAGCCACGCTCGGTTAAGCGGGCTCCAACCGAATTCACAGCCGAGCAGGTCGGCCAGTTGTGTCTCGCTGCGCAGCGCATGGGCAAAGGCTACTGCGTCGCAGGCCAGGTGGCCTGATTGGCCGTTGCGTTGCCAGTGAATGCCGTCTACGCGTTTGTCACCGTTGATGCGTGTGAGGTATGCGCCCTGGTGCACGGGAATGCCATGCGCACTCAGCCACGCGCGGTAATACAGGCCCTTGGCAAGGGTTGCCGGTTGGCCGAGCAGCGCAGGCAGCGCCTTGCATTGGGCTGAAAACGGCGCGCTGTCGAGCACCGCCAGCACGTTCGCGCCAGCCTTGGCATATTGATAGGCGACCAGATACAGCAAGGGGCCGCTGCCGCAAAACACCACGCGTTCGCCAATCGCACAACCCTGATATTTAAGTGCGATCTGCGCTGCACCCAGGCTATACACGCCGGGCAGTGTCCAGCCGGGCACTGGCAGAATGCGGTCGGTGGCACCTGTGGCGACAATCAGTCGGGTGAAATCCAGGGTTGCGACTGTTCCGTTGTGCAGGGTATCGAGTTGATTGCCTTCGACGTTCCACACCAGCGTCTGCGGTCGGTAGTCGATCTGTGTTGTCAGTGCATCGAGCGCCTGATGCAGCGCAACGGCCCTGCCGCTTTCAAAGCCGTAAAGCGCCTTGGCCGAACGCTGGAAATTCTCTGGCTGGCGACGATAGATCTGCCCGCCGCCGCGCAGACCTTCGTCGATCAGGCAGGCTTTGACACCGTGCTCCAGCAGCGTCTGGGCAGCGCGAATCCCGGCTGGGCCGGCGCCGATAATGGCAACGCGGTCTTTGCTCATGGCCGCCGCCCCGGTTCACGAATAATCGCCTGGCCAGCTTCCAGCAGCGTCGAACAGGCACGCACTCGCTGGCCGTTGCCGAGTCTTACCCAGCAGTCCTGGCAGGCGCCCATCATGCAGAACCCGGCGCGCGGCTCGGCACTGAAGTCACTGCCGCGCAGGTGCTCACTGGCGGTCAATACCGCAGTCAGCACGGTGTCGCCCAACAGACCATTGGCCGGTTGCCCATCGAGGGTGAAGGGCAGAACGGGGCGATCATGTTCAGCCAGTCGTTTCAGCAATGCCATAACGTGAAAGCTCCGGATCAGTGTTTGCCGACCAGCACCCGATCCAGCCCATAGACCCGGTCGAGCAGGATCATGGTGGCGGCGGTGAGGGCGATGACCAGTGCCGATACGGCAGCCATCATCGGGTCAATGGATTCGGTGGCGTAAACGTACATGCGCACCGGCAGCGTCTGGGTAGCAGGCGAGGTGACGAAGATCGACAGCGTGACTTCATCGAAACTGTTGATGAACGCCAGCAGCCAGCCGCCTGCCACGCCGGGCAGGATCATCGGCAGGGTGATCTGCCGAAACAGGGTCAAACGGTTGGCCCCCAATGACTCGGCGGCGTGTTCGGCGCTGCGGTCGATACCGATCGCCGCCGCCAGCACCAGACGCAGTACGTAAGGCGTGATGACCAGCACGTGGGCGAAGATCAGCCAGGTGAAGCTGCCGTTTACGCCCATCAGCGCAAACAGGCGCAGCATCGCCACCCCCAGCACCAGGTGCGGAATGATGATCGGCGAAAGAAACAGCGCATTGAAAAAGTTGCGGCCCGGAAATGTATGCCGGGTGATCGCCAGCGCAGCAGGCACCGCGATCAACGTCGCCAGCGTTGCGGACACAAACGCCAGAATCAGGCTGTTGTAGAACGAGTCGATAAAGTCGGCGCGTTCGAACACCGCCTTGAACCAGCGCAGCGAGAAGTCGGTAGTGGGCAGGCTAAGGGTGTTTTCCGGGGTAAACGCCACCAGGCACACCACCACCAGCGGGGCCATCATGAAGATCACTACCAGCGCATGAAACGACAGGGCCAAAGGACCGTTCTTGGACATGGATCATTCCCCCAGAGTTTTTTTGTAACGGCCTTCGATCAGGCGGTTCCAGGACAGCATGACCAGCAGGTTGACCAGCAGCAGCGCCACCGCCAGGGTCGCGCCCATCGGCCAGTTGAGCTCCGAGAGGTACTGGTCGTAGATCACCGTGGCGACCATCTTCAAACGTCGACCACCGAGCAGGCCGGGAATGGCAAACGAACTGGCGGCCAGGCCAAAGACAATCAGTGAGCCGGACAGCACGCCCGGCATGACCTGTGGCAGGACGATCAGGCGCATGACTTTCGCCTGACTGGCACCCAGCGACAGCGCGGCCTGTTCGGCGGTGGGGTCGAGCTTTTGCAACGAGGTCCAGACCGGAATGATCATGAACGGCAACATGACGTGGACCAGCGCGATGATCACGGCAAACGGGGTGTACAGCAGTTTCACCGGGCGACCGCCCATGAACTGGATAGCCTGGTTGATCAGACCGTCCGCCCCCAACAGAAGGCTCCAGCCGAAGGCCCGGACCACCACCGAGATCAGCAGCGGCGTGAGGATCAGAATCAGGAAGATAGAGCGCCACGGTGTGCCCATGCGGCTCAGAATGTAGGCCTCCGGCACACCGATCAGCACGCAGAGCAACGTCACCAGCGCGCTGATCCAGAAGGTGCGCAGGAAGATTTCATAGAAATACGAATCGGTGACCACGGCCGTGTAATTGGCCAGCGTATAGCTGTCGCTTTTCACCCCGACCTGATAGTCGAACACGTTGAATGACAGCAGCAGCGTCAGGCCCAGCGGCAGCACCAGCAAGCCGATATACAACGCCAGTGCCGGAGCTGACAGCCAATAACCGCGGCCACCCTGACGCATTTCGCTCATCAGGCTCATGCGCGCACCTCGTCGGCGTCCAGTACGCGCAGCAATTCGGCTGGCCAATCGATGCCGACCGCAGCACCTTGTTCCAGCGGTGCCTGGCCGTCGTTGCGACGCACTACGGTTATTTCGCCGATGCCGGTCTGAATGCGATACAGCCACTGGCTGCCGAGAAAGTAACGCGTGACGATACGCCCCGACAGCCGTCCGCAGCCGGGGTCCACCAGATCAATTTTCTCTGGACGCAGGCTGAGTGTCAGCGTGCCATCGCCGGGTAGCAGACGGATCTGCGGGTTGCCGCTGCTGTCCGGGTCGCCCTGCAACATATTGGCTTTGCCGACAAACCCCGAGATAAAGCGCGTGCGCGGGTGTTCGTAGAGCGTGTAGGGCTCGTCGATCTGCGTGATCCGTCCGGCCTGCATCACCACCACCCGATCACTGATCGACAGGGCTTCAGCCTGATCGTGGGTAACCATCAGTGTGGTGATGCCCACTTCATTCTGAATACGGCGAATTTCGAACTGCATCTCTTCGCGCAGGTTGGCGTCCAGGTTGGACAGCGGTTCATCCAGAAGCAGCACCGGCGGCTCGATCACCAGTGCTCTGGCCAGCGCGACCCGCTGCCGTTGCCCGCCAGACAACTCGCGCGGGTAGCGCTCGGCATGCTGGCCGAGACGAACCAGTTCCAGCACCCGTGTGACACGCTGTTGCAACTCGGCAGCAGGCACCTTGCGCATGCGCAGGCCAAACGCAACGTTGTTGGCCACGGTCATGTGCGGAAACAATGCATAGCTCTGAAATACAACGCCCAGACCCCGACTGCTGGGCTTGGCGTGGGTAATGTCGCGGCCGTCGAGCACGATGCGCCCGTCACTGACTTCAACGAAGCCGGCGATCATTTGCAGAGTGGTGGTTTTGCCGCAGCCGGAAGGGCCGAGCAGTGAAACGAATTCGCCCTTGTCGACGGCCAGGTTCGTGGCGACCACAGCGTCTATGGAACCGTAGCGTTTGGAGAGACCTTCGAGCTGCAGAAATGCCATGCCTGCTTCCACCTGTGTGCATGCGCGCCGAGGCACGCGTTTGTCATGGGCAGATGCGAAATGAAGTCATGCAGTTCTGTGGACGTTGGTGCTCGCTCTGAGTCGGCTACCGATGATTGTTCAAATCGCCCCTGTGGACTGAGAGTAGGGCGAAGGCTAGGATGGGCTCAACAAGCAATTTCACTGAATAACATCTTTCTTCGAATTAATTCTTTTAGTGGAAAAATAGCGAGCTATATTCATGAATAATTCCACTGATCGGAATACTGATTCTGCGCAAGTGGGCGTCGGCGCGGTGTCGCGTCTGTTCGCCGTATTGCGTTGCCTGGGCGATTGCGACGAGGGCGGCGAGCGGGTCACACAACTCGCCCAGCGTGTCGGGCTCTCGCAACCCACCACGCACCGCTTGCTGCGCAGTCTGATGGATGAGGGCATGGTCGAGCAGGACCTGCTCAGCAAGCGCTATCGGTTGAGCATCGAATTCTTTGCGCTGGCCGCCAAGGCGGGCAACACCGGCAATCTGCGCGACGTGGTACGCCCCAGTCTGTTACGCCTGTCTGCATCGCTGGGCGACTCGCTGTTTCTGCTGGCACGCAGTGGCTTTGACGCGATCTGTCTGGACCGCAGTGAGGGCCCGTACCCGATTCGCACGTTCACCGGCGACATTGGTGGCCGTGTTGCGTTGGGCGTGGGGCAGGGCAGCTTGGCGATTCTCGCGTTTCTCCCCGAGGACGAGCGGGAAACGGTGATTGCCTACAACCTGCCACGGCTCAAGGATTTTCACCTGTACGACGAGGTGTTTCTGCGTTCAGAGGTCGAAAACGTGCGCCGCCTCGGCTACGCCGGGCGCAACACCGGCGCGCTACCGGGCATGGCCGGGCTGGCCGTGCCGATCCTGGACCGCAGCGGCCGGGCAGTGGCAGCGCTCAGCGTGGCAACTATCTCCGACCGCTTGGGGCCTGATCGCCTGATGACCGTGGTAGAACTGCTCAAGCGTGAAGCCACGGCCATCAGTGCCAGAATCAATCCCTTCGATCCTTCGCTGCGACGGCCCAGCCAGGTATTTGGGCAGGCGGAGTAAAGGAGAGGTCCGTCTCAGATTGAAAACTTCGACACCATACGGTTGAGATCCACAGCCAGGCGAGACAGCTCCTGGCTGGCAGTGGAGGTCTGGCTGGAAGCCGAAGAGCTCTGCGCCGACAGATCGCGAATGCTCACCAGGTTCTCGTCGACCGACCGCGCAACATGCGCTTGCTGTTCAGAGGCTGTCGCAATCATCAGGTTGCGTTCATTGATATGACTGATCGACGCGGTGATGTCCTTGATCGCAATCCCGGCCTGCTGGGCGATCAGCAAGGTGGCGTCGGTTTCCGCATTGCTCTGCTTCATCGACTGGACGGCTTCATTGGAGTTCTTCTGAATACCCTGGATCATCTGTTCTATTTCCTGGGTAGACGTCTGCGTGCGATGTGCCAACGCCCTGACCTCATCGGCAACCACCGCAAACCCACGGCCCTGTTCGCCAGCCCGCGCCGCTTCGATGGCGGCGTTGAGCGCCAGCAGGTTGGTCTGTTCGGCGATGGCGCGAATCACGTCCACAACCTTGGCGATGCTTTGAGCCTGATTGGCGAGGCCTTCTACTTCTGTGCCGGTTCTGTCCACGGTGTGACTGAGCTTTTCCAGCGCAGTGATGGTCTGGCCGACGCAATCCTGGCCAGTCTGCGCGGATTTTTCACAGGCCTGGGTAGAGGAAGAGGCCGCAACAGCGTTGCGTGCGACCTCTTCGATGGCGGCTGTCATCTGGTTGACCGCCGTGGCCGCCTGCTCGGTTTCCTGGGTCTGACGCTGCATGCCCTGTGTGGAATCCTGTGTGATCGAGCTCATTTCTTCGGCGGCCGAGGCGAGCAGGCCTGAGGCATCGGAAATATGCTGAATGGTGCCCTTGAGGTTAGAGAGCATCGCTGCGCTGGCTTTTTGCAGTTCGGTCAGCTCGTCTGCCCCGTTGATTTCGACAGTCGTGCGCAGATCACCTTCGGCGATCCGTCGTGTGGAGTCGAGTAGCGCCTTGACCGGCTTTGCAATGCTGCGCGTAAATAAGGTGGCAACAATCAACGTAATGATGATGGCGAGAATAATCAGCGTCATGGTCACGGTCAGCCCGCTCTGATAATTCCTGTTAGCCACCAACCCCGATTGTTCGGCTCCTTTGATATTGACTTCGATCAGTTTTTCTATCGATGCTTGTAACGCCTTGGCTTGCGGGCTCGTCACATCGCGAATGAATGCGAATAATTCGCTATCGGACTTGTTCTTGCTAAGTTCAACCAGTTCATCGATTTTGGCGATGTAAGCCGACGCATCAGCCTTCACTTTTCGATAGGCTTCCTCTTCTTCCGGGCTTGATACCAGAGGGCCGTAAGTGTCAGCTTCTTGCAGTAACGAATTTTTCAATCCAGTCAGCTTGTTCATGGACTCGGAAGACCGTCTGTCGTCATCCATCACGAAGCGTCGAGCATCAAGGCGATACAGCAGGCCTGCGGTATTAATGCGGCCTGCCTGCCTCACGCTGGGCAGCCAGTCATTCTGTAACCGCTCGGCGGACTGGTGGAGCCCTTCCATTTTGAACAGTGCGTTGATGCCCAGGCCAGCGAGCAGCAAGCAAATAAAGCCAAAGCTGACAAACGCCCTGAGGTTCAATCCGATATTTCTTATTGGCATTATGGATCCCCTTTGTGTCACCACTTCATGGCGGGGGCCATCATTACAAATGATGGTGACTTGATATCACTCTAGTGCTGTGGCCTGGAAAAAACTACTGTCTGACACAAAAAGTTTATTGGTCATTCAGGAAGTGTTAAACAAACAAAAAGTTGGAAAATAGTCAGACTTTTAATGGCGAGGACTGTTTTTGAATGTGAAAAGTTTGTAAACGCATTTCCCGTAACGTTACTTGTTCCATTGACGGTAGCCAGCGATACTCGCGCGTCGCTGGCTAAATTCTTTAGGGTTTACGCCCACCCTGTCCGACTCAAGCCTTCAGCCTTGAACACCAAAGCCTTCAGGCCGCCATCGACCCGCGCATCCGGGAATTCCGGCGGGTTCTCCAGGCGTTGTTCGAAGCGCAGGCACGGTGCCTCGATTGCCGTGTGCTGGATCAGAAAGTCCGGCCCCAGCGCCGGATCGTTCATGCATGCCAGCACCGAACCGTCTTCATCCAGCAACTCTGGCAGACGGCGCAGGACTCGCTGGTAGTCCTTGTCGAGCATGAAGCTGCCTTTCTGGAAAGACGGCGGGTCAATGATGATCAGGTCGTAAGGGCCGGAGCGGGTGACTTTGGCCCATGACTTGAACAGGTCATGCCCGAGAAAGGTGACCCGGCCCAGGTCCTGATCATTGAGCCGGTGATTCTCACGACCGCGATTCAATGCCGCGCGGGCCATGTCCAGGTTCACTACATGGTCTGCACCACCGGCAAGGGCGGCGACCGAGAAGCCGCAGGTGTAGGCGAACAGATTCAGGATGCGCTTGCCCTTTGCCTGGGCCTGCACCCATTCGCGGCCATAGCGCATGTCCAGAAACAGACCGCTGTTCTGCTTCTTGCCGAAATCGACTTTATAACGCAGGCCATTTTCGGTGATCACCCATTCATCGACCACCTCGCCGGTCAGCCATTGCGTAGTGCTTTGCGGCAGATAGCGGTGTTGCAACAACAGGGTATGGGCCTGACTTTGTTGCCACTGCGGCGTTTCGATCAACTCGTTCAACAGCTGCGTCAGAGCTGCCAGTTCGGGCTCAAGAGGCTCTTTGAACAGCGAGACCAGCACCACGCCCTGCATCCAGTCGACGGTAATGTGCTCCAGCCCCGGCCATACGCGACCACGGCCATGAAACAGGCGGCGGGTTTCAGTCGGAACGTTGTTCAGGGCGGCGAGTAGATGCTGTTGCAGGATGGCGAGTGCTTCAGGGGTCATGACGAAGGTCGGTTATGAAAGGCGGCGTATGGTAAACGTATTTCAGCAGATGGGAATCGCAGGGTTTAGCGAGGCATGTATTGACGTTGCCAGCGATGCGGGATTTTCAATGAAACCAGCCCCAGCAATGCCGACAGGCTGCCGCTGATCAACAGGGCATTGAGCCCCAGGCGTTGTTCAAGCAGTGCGCCGATGACCGCCCCGATGAACATGCCAACCCACGGCACCAGTTGCACGCGCCAGCCATCCCGGCGCTCGCCCAGTATCCAGCGGCCCAGGCCACGCCCGAAACGCGACAGCGCGCCGGTTACATAGGTCAGGCCGACCGGCAGCCCGTTGACCTGTTCCACGGCGGCGTTGAGCATGCCCATTGCCAGAATGGCCCAGATCAGTGCGAGCATATTGCTTTCCAGCGGCCATGCGGCTGCGGCGCACAGCAGCGTGGCGATCCCCAGCAGCAGGGGCAGGGCGCGCCGGCCGCCAAGCCGTGCAACGACGACGCCCAGCGCATTGCCGGCAATAAAGGCGAAGATGGCGAGTGCCAGGCGAAGGGTCACGCTCAGGTCGCCGGCACTGATCGCGACGGCAAGCCGGGTGGTGTTGCCACTCATGAACGAAACGAAGTCGCCGGTCGCCATGAAACCGATGGCATCGGTCATGCCCGCCAGAACCGAAAGGCTCGCCACCAGGCACATGCCGACCCGGCCACGCCATTTCTGCATGTTCAGGTGCCTGGGGCTGGCGCTGATTCTGGCGGGCTGTGGCAGCATCGAAGGCCCTCTGGACCGATGGAGGCGCGTCTGAACGTTGGTTTCAGCGGTTCATAGTGGCTTGGCGCGTACGATTCGCTTGGCCCTGACCTCATCGGCATAGGCCTTGAGCTGATCGGCATCGCTGTAAAGGCGGTTGACCATCTGCAGTACTGCCGTCACGTCGACATCTTTCATTTGCGAGGCGAGTTTGAGAATTTCTTCCGCCGTGTTTTCCAGATTGGTTGCTGTCCCTTTCAGGTGCCGCTTCAGCTCCTGAGTCGACTTATTGAGCGCCATACGTGTTCCTGTGCCAAGACCTTGAATTCCATACCCGGAGCATGGCTTTTTCCGCGATAACAAGCAATCAGGCTTATGCCTGTCAGCCAAGGTCATCGGCCGATTCAAGGCGATCTGCAAGGCAGCCCGCTCAATCGTCGCGGGTCAGCACTTCCAGCAGCTCTATTTCAAACGTCAGGTCGGCACCCGGCTTGATGTGCGCGCCCATCGTTCTGTCGCCATAGGCCAGATGGGCAGGGACGAACAGTTTGCGTTTGCCGCCCACCTTCATGCCCATAAGGCCCTGATCCCAGCCCTTGATAACGCGTCCGGTGCCGATCACGCACTGAAACGGCTTGCCACGCTGGTGAGAGGAATCAAAGACAGTGCCGTCTTCGAGGGTTCCGGTGTAATGCGTGGTGATCAGCGCACCTTTGACCGCTTCCTTGCCTTCGCCGGGATGCAGGTCGGTAATCTGTAATTCTTTGCTCATTACAAGGCTTCCGTTTTTAGCGCGCTCAATGAATGCCGAGAGCGTGCATTTTCGCAGCGCTTTCTCGCAGAAAAGCATGCCTGTGACAAGCGGGCGAAACGAAAACGGGGAAGCTTTCGCTTCCCCGTCGTATTCCGATTGTGTCGTTCGTCAGAGATTCTGCGAACTGACCACCATCGCCTGGGCGATATTCTCTTTCTGCTCCTGGGTGAAACCGTCCCAGATATTGGTCTTGGCGTAGTAACCCAGGCCAGCCAGGCAGTAAAGGCTGAGGGTCAGAACGATGACGATTGAAACAAAGGTCCAGCGGCCTTCGTCATCGTTTTCCCGAGTGAAGCTGCGGGAATAGTTGTCCTCGGCGCTGCGGAAGAACAGCGCGGACGATAGGCGCTTGAGCCATTGGAACAAATGAACGACAACGATACGCAGCATGGGAAATCACCTCAAAGGTTAAAAGAAACGGGTCGTCCGCGATGCCGGTCACCGGCGTCGGGGTGCAAAAGCTGAAAACGAAAAAAGCCCGTCTATGACGGGCTTTCTTTTTATGATTCTGGTCAGAGGGCAGGGGATCGTGCATTCACACAAGTCGCGTTGGACACTGCGCAGGCCTGACGTTATTGCAACATTTTAAAACAAATGATTTGTGTGATCTACCCGGACACTGCCGTTGTCAGACAACTGGTCGTACCTGGGGGTGCGGCAAAACGTCGCTCCGGGTTGAGCGAGGCTTAGGAATACGCCGTGCTTTTGGTCAAGTCTTGTAATACTTATACAAAATACGAAACAGTTGTGTGTATTGTACGATCAACGCCCGTATTGATTTTCAGGACCGTATGAATACCCTCCAGGAGCCTCCGAGTTGCCTTCCCTTCACCGCTGATGGCTGGCCAGTGATATCCCATTCACCAGGCAGGCCGTTTGATTCGAACGCCGGTTTACCCTCTCTCTCGTGTTGCAATGGCCCCGACATGCCTGTGCATGGTCGCAAGGCACCTTTGCGCATGGCAATTCATTGCAGTGCGTGGCCAGCTGTGGCCAACGATGAGTTTTCCCGCCATTTTTCTCGTGAGGCTGCATAACTACCATGGAATGGATCGCTGACCCCACGGCATGGCTTGGCCTGCTGACCCTCATCGTGCTGGAACTGGTGCTGGGTATCGATAATCTGGTGTTTATTGCCATTCTGGCGGACAAACTGCCCCCCGAGCAACGCGACAAGGCGCGCGTCATCGGCCTGTCGCTGGCACTGATCATGCGCCTGGGCCTGCTGGCGAGCATCTCCTGGATGGTGACGCTGACCGAGCCGTTGTTCGAGATCTTCGACAAGACGTTCTCCGGTCGTGACCTGATCATGCTGTTTGGTGGTGTGTTCCTGTTGTTCAAGGCCACCATGGAACTGCACGAACGGCTGGAAGGCCATGTTGCTCAGCGCGCTGGTAACGCAGGTTATGCGTTGTTCTGGCCCATCGTCGCGCAGATCGTGGTACTCGACGCGGTGTTCTCGCTGGACGCCGTAATCACGGCCGTCGGCATGGTCGAACACCTGTCGGTGATGATGATCGCTGTGATCTTTTCCATCGGCCTGATGATGATTGCCAGCAAGCCGCTGACCAAATTCGTCAACAGCCGCCCGACAGTGATCATGCTGTGTCTGGGCTTCCTGATGATGATTGGTTTCAGCCTGACCGCCGAGGGCCTGGGTTTCCATATTCCCAAGGGCTATCTGTACGCGGCCATCGGTTTCTCGATCCTCATCGAGGTGTTCAACCAGATCGCTCGCAAGCGCAGCAAGAAGTCTGCTCATGGCCACCTGCCGCGTCGCGAGCGGGCTGCCCATGCGGTGATGCGTCTGCTGGGCGGTCGCAAGCTGGAGTCTGGCGATGTCGATGAGGAAATCACCGACATGCTGGAAGGCGAAAGCAGCGAGCCGGTGTTTGACCGTCGTGAGCGGGTGATGATCAGCGGTGTACTGCAACTGGCAGAGCGGCCGATTCGCACTGTGATGACGCCGAGGGCCGAAATCGACTATATCGACTTGAAAGACGATGCTGAGAAAATCCGTCTGAAACTGATGCACTCGTCCTACTCGCGTCTGCCGTTAATTGGCGAGCGAGGCATCGATGAGCCGCTGGGCTTCGTGCACAAGAAAGAGCTGTTCAAGGAATTGTTGTCCGGCAACGAGCCCGACCTGAAGCTAATGTCGCGCAAGGCAATCAACCTGCTGGAAAGCTTCACCATCCTCAATGCCCTGGAGCAGATGCGCAAGGAGTCGACGCACATCGCTTTTGTGGTCAACGAGTTCGGTGATTTCATCGGCGTGTTGAGCATGACCGATATTCTGGAGTCCATCGCCGGCCAGCTGCCGGACGCCAGCGAAGTGGAAGGCCCGGACATCGTCAAGCAAGGCGAGGACTTCGTGGTATCGGGTGCCTTGAACCTGAGTCTGATTCGCGAACGCACCGGCTTCCAGGCCAAGGCCACCGAGGATTATCAGACCCTCGCCGGGCTGGTCATGAGCCTGCTGGATCGCCTGCCTTCTACCGGCGATAGCCTGGACTGGCAGGGCTGGAAACTTCAGGTTGTCGGCGTGGAAGAGCGCCGGGTGACTCGGGTGTTGTTGCAGAAACAGCCCGATATGGGTTCTGGCAAATAAGCACGGAGCTGTAATACAAAACGGGGCCTTCTCATGTGAGCAGGCCCCGTTTTCATGTGTGCGCCGCGCTTATTTTCGACGCGGACGCGACACCACAGATTCGATATTCTTGCGGCCGATCAGCTTGGGCTGCGCAGGTTCTTTGGCCATCGGCGCATCAGCCAGCCACTTGAACATCACCAGACAATCCACCAGCCCCAATCGGGCGTGACGATAAGCCTTGGGCAAACGCCCGACTGTCTCAAAACCCAGCTTGGCCCACAGCGCGACAGCTACTTCATTGCTGGCCACCACCGAATTGAATTGCATCGCCAGGAACCCGCTGTCGCGCGCCAGTTGCTGCGAGTGCTCGCACATCAACCGCGCCACACCACGACCCCGCGCCGCATCCGTCACCATATAGCCGCAATTGCAGACATGATTCCCCGGACCTGCCGCATTGGCCTTCAAGTAATAGCTGCCCAACAGCTGGCCGTCTTCCTCGGCAATCAGCGTGTGCAGCGGCAGCTCCATCCACAGACTGCGGGCCTGCTCCTGAGTGACGGCAGGGTCGTAGGCGTAGGTTTCCTGAGCGATGACGACAGCCTGAAAGGTGGGCCAGAAGCGCTCGAAGTCTTCCGTGGTCATGGGGCGGATCTGGATCATGGTGAGGCCTTGGTGGGTAGGGCTTGAATTCCGGCGTGTACGTTAGCTTGGGTGTGCTACCACTTCCAGGCTTTTTCGGCGAACTCGGCGGTGGAGGGGAGCACGGTGTGGAGAAAATTCAGGTATTTGTTGAACAGTACTTCGTGCTGGAAACGGGCCTCAAAGCCTAGCGTGACGTCAGTGCGGTGCGTGATGATCATGAGGCGTTTACGGTCGACGGTTACAAAGTTGTACTCATCCCAGGGCAGGCTTTGTTCATGATGAATGGGGTTTTCCCAGTTTAGTAGCTTGAGGGCTGCGATACAGGCCATGGCTGCCGGGCCGATCAGGAAGAGCAGTGAGCCGGTGAGGGCGGCTATGAAGACGAATATCAGGATGACGGCTATGGCAATGCCCTTGAAGAAGGACGAGGCGAAGTCGGGGTAATGGAGGTAGTACTCCAGGTGGGCGCAGTTGGTTTTTATGGTGTAGTTGTAGATGGTTTTTTGACGGATGAGCAGGCATATGAAATACGCAAGAATTCCAGCAAGCGCGAGTATGGTGCCCACTAATGAGTAAAGACTGTCTGAGAACATTATCCAGCCTCCCCACATGTAAAGTGTGCTTCCTATCACGTAGACGGCAATGAATATGGACTGAGTTATCATCATTTCTCTAGGCGATCTCGCAAGTGTTTTGATCTTCCAGTTCAGAACGTCTTTGTTTTTTGGCAGGTACAAGGCTTTTTCTTGCTGGTTCATACAGGTGTACCCTCTGCTACTTCTAGGGTCAGCGTGCCGACACTGCTTGATGTCTTTACTTCAAGCTCCACAGCAGCCAAACCATCGATAGCTGTATCGCCTCTTGTGCCAAGCTCCATCTGAAACAGATAGCCTTGATCTTCCTCGCCAGGATGTATCAGATTGCTGGGGTACCAGATTTGCAGCTCAAGATAGGTTGCGTCCTTGTCGAGCGGCACCCAGGTTTCCCAGATGAGGTCTTCGTTTTCGGGCGGCATCAACGGGTAGGTGAAGTCTTCACTCGCCTTGCCAGCAGGCTTGTTGGTTAGCGTTCCGAACTGTTCGGCCTTCCTGAATTGCCCGTGGGCCAGAAAAGCTTCATGCAGAGGGTCGTCTATTTTTTGTACCGGTAGCACTCCCCATGGGCGCTTGCTGCTAATGACATTGAAGTGCACGGACTGCCCGCGCACTAGGTTGGGCAAGCGCACTTGTACTCCAACGCCATTTTGTACCGCTACGCTGTAGTGATCGCCTTTGCCAAGATAACGGCTTTCATAATGCACAGTGCTTTTTACATAAACCTGCGGAGATAATTGAATTTCCATCAATGCGCGAACCTCTTCGCTCTCACCTTTGACAGTCTCGGGGTAACGATAGTCTAGGGTTCTCGACCAACAGCACTTACGTAGCCACCAGCCGACGCTGTCTTGCTTGAAATAACTTAAAGCCATTGTAGTAAAAAGATATATAGATCCTATTACGAGCAGCGCCACGCTGAACCATGGACTCATCGCAACAATTGTGAATGTGCTTGCGGGGGACAACCCTGCTATAAATTGAAAAGTGGAGCCTACTCCCATTGCGAATATAGAAATACCTTTAACAATAATCGTGTTCTTTTCCTCAGGTGTTTTAGCTGCGTAAAAATCATCTGTGATATCAAATAGTTCAAGCGTAACTGCTGCTACTCCAAACCCACCCATCGCCACCATCGAAACCCTGAACCCACGTATTGCATCACTCCACGTCGCATTTCCCTTGGCTTTCCAATACGCACTGGACCTGTCCAGAACCCCTACATTCTTGCCATCGATCAGTACCGGCGTCGCATCCCTTATTACGCTCCACGGCGCTTCAACAAACACCACCATCAACAGATTGAAGCTGTAACCCAGTCCATACGTAACCTTGCCAATATCCTTGGCACTGAAGTCTCCATCTCGGGTGAGATCACGATAAGTGAGTGCGGTATTGATGAAGTTGAGCATGATCACACCCCAAGTGATCGAGCCCGCAGTGCCGCCGAGTCGGTCGGTCCAGCGTTTGGCTTGGGCCAGCCAGTCCTTGGCCAAGGTTTTGCCGGACTGGAAGTACTGGCGAATCTCGTCCTGCAGTAATTTGGCGTATTCGTTGTTCTGGAAGTCGAGCAGAGAGGGGATGCTCAGTTCGTGGACGCGCAGTTTCTGTTTATGGGCGTGCAGGTTGCGAGCGGTGCTTTGGCGTGTGTTGTAGGCATTCGGATATAGCCACCGGCGACGGGTATCGCTGATCTGCTTGTTGAGGACTTGCCACTCGCGTATCCACTGTTTGAGCTTGGTGAATACCTGTTGATCGACTGCGATGCGCGCCTTCGAATCGAGCAAAATCTGGCCGATCAACAGGGTGCGAAGCAATGCGACGATGTTCTGCTGTTTGCCCAGGGCCATGCGGCTGTCGATGGGTACCCAGGCTAACAGGATACTCTCGAGCGTTGCCTTGCCTGCGCCGCTGGCCAGTTCGCCGAGGGCTTTGAAGGTGCCCTGAACGGGTTGCTTCAGCGCTTTCATCCACGGCTTGTCGGCAAAGCCCTGGTGATTGAGGGCACCATTGAGTTCGCCAATGCGTGTGGCCAGGTTGGTGACGTCGCCAAGGCCGTTCAATAGCGCGTCAGCTTCTTGGTGCAACGCCTGTTTGAGCGCGGGTGAGAAGCCGTAACGCACTGTGCCAAACAGCGTGCTGGCGTTGGCTTCCTGCTCGGCCAGCCAGGTGGTGGTTGCGCTGTCCTGGGCGTAAATGATCTGCAGGTTGAGCATGATCGTTTGCAG
>NZ_JAWHPJ010000037.1:0-3122 GCF_032587815.1 Pseudomonas syringae group sp. 26L6 | reverse complement strand
GCGTCGCAAGAGGACGCGGAGCGTCCGGAAAGGCATGCGACGCGGAGCGCCGCACGATAGTTGCGATCCTCGTTCCCGCTATAGGCCTCAGCTCCGTATCAGTGCGCCCGCAAGCTTTGCTATTCTTCGCGCCCTGTGAGCGCCAGGCGCTTTTTTCAGCCATGTTTCGGGGGCTTCATGACGGCCATCGTTCAATCCACTCCCCAGCCCTTCAGCAGAGCCGACTACAAGACCCTGGGTCTTGCGGCGTTGGGTGGCGCGCTGGAAATCTACGACTTCATTATCTTCGTATTCTTTGCGCTGACCCTCAGCCAGCTGTTTTTTCCGCCCGACATGCCCGAGTGGCTGCGTCTGCTGCAAAGCTTCGGGATCTTCGTGACAGGCTATCTCGCACGCCCGCTGGGCGGCATTCTGATGGCGCATTTTGCCGACCTGCTGGGACGCAAGCGGGTGTTCAGCCTGAGTATTCTGATGATGGCCCTGCCTTGTCTGCTGATCGGCATCATGCCCACCTACGCACAGATTGGTTACTGGGCGCCGCTGGTGCTGCTGGCGTTACGCATTCTGCAGGGCGCAGCGGTCGGCGGCGAGGTACCCAGTGCCTGGGTCTTCGTGGCAGAGCACGCACCCCAGGGGCATCGCGGCTACGCACTCGGGGTTTTGCAAGCCGGTCTGACGTTTGGATACCTGCTCGGTGCGCTGACCGCAACATGGCTGGCAAGGGTCTTCAGCCCGGGTGAGATCCTTGACTGGGCGTGGCGCATTCCGTTTCTGCTGGGCGGTGTTTTCGGTGTAGTGGGCGTCTGGCTGCGTCGCTGGCTGAACGAAACGCCAGTGTTCATCGCCATGCACGCCCAGCGTGAAAACCTGCCTGCACTGCCGCTTGGCCAGGTCCTGCGCGATCATCGCCAATCCTTGCTGCCTGCCGCGCTGTTGACGTTTGTGCTGACGTCCGCGGTGGTCGTGCTGGTGGTGATTACCCCGACGGTCATGCAGCAGCGCTTCGGGATCAGCGCCAGCAATACCTTCGCCCTGAGCGCAGTGGGCATCGTCTTCCTCAATATCGGCTGCGTGCTGGCAGGCATGCTGGTTGACCGCATCGGTGCGTGGCGCGGGGTCATCATCTACAGCCTGCTGCTGCCGCTGGGTATAGGCGTGCTTTACGCCAGCCTCATCCAGCAATGGATGCCGCTGGGTATCGCCTACGCCATTGCAGGGCTGGCCTGCGGGGTTGTCGGCGTGGTGCCTTCGGTGATGGTCGGACTGTTCCCTGCGAACATTCGTGTGTCGGGCATCTCGTTCACTTACAACATTGCCTACGCTTTTTGGGCGAGTACCACGCCATTGCTGCTCATCGCGCTGATGCCCTGGAATATCTGGGTTTGCGTGCTTTACAGCCTGGTCATGGGGATTGTGGGTCTGACGACCGCAGCGGTATTCGGCCTGCGCCGGGGTGTAGTGGTAGATGACCTTGCAACCGGCAGAAGCGGATAGCGCCAAGCCTGTTCCTGCTGGCGCGCCTCTTTCTCGCACGCAGCCGCTCATCTCTGTGGGCGGTTTTCGCAAATGAAACATATCAAGAAAGTTCCTCAAGTCAGGCGCTGTCAATTGTAACAAGTGATTGTAATTCTGTTTGCTCAAGTCTATCTTGCGCCCTTCTATATTATTTTTATTTATTGAGCTGGTGTGCTCTTGCCTGCCACGATTCCAACGTGGCTCGGCTGGCGGGTTATTTATGATTTCATTAAATTGATAGTCGTAATTTTTCTGTATTTTCTGTAGGAGATTTCTTCAGTTGTTTATTAATTAACGATTATTCTTACAGGTCTTTGTTTTTGGCAAGGCTTTGGTTTTTATTCGGGTTTAATGAAAAACAATACTAAATAAAATGATTTCTGTGCCGATTTACTTTTTAGGTCATGGAAGACGAGTGTAAGAAACATCCTACAAATTTGCTCTAGGGCAAAATGATGGCAAGGGGAAGTAGTATGGAGGTGACAATGAGAGAGCAAGAGGTTCTTGGCCTGCTGTTGCAGGGCTGTACGAACAAGGAAATCGCCAGGCAGCTCCGTATCAGTGACTATACGGTTCGCGATCACGTGTCTTCGCTACTAAGAAAGAGCCGTGTAAAGACCCGTGTCGAGCTCATGGCGCGTTGTGTTTCTATCTTGCTTCCGGGAAAAAGTAACCGACCCCCTACATCTGTCGGATTGCGTAACGAGTCAGCACATACATAATGTGTCTTGTCACAGAATATATCTTGTCAGGGCGATCAGCGTTATCGGGATAGTGCCTCAAGGTCAATAATCTCAATGTTGCACTACGGTTGCTTTTCGGTGTTCGGCTATCTGGCTGCCCGGAACAGGGGATTTCTGAAGTTCGTCCTTACGGCAAACCGTAAAGAATAAAAAGGAGCAATCATGACTGTTTGTTTTGTTCGGGGCCGGTCTGAGTCCGATCAGTCATTGCGGCTGGATCCGCATCGGCCCGGTTTGAATCTCACAACAGACTTCCATCGCCTGGCAACCCGTCAGTCGGCACTTTCGGTGACGCAACTTGCCGAGCAACAGAAAAAACTGTCCGGCCCCGTTGGCCTGTTTGCCAAGCTCTGCCGACAGGTTCGCTCGCATGGACGCCAGGCCCCGTTGATCGAAGAGGTCGAGCGGCTTGAGGGGCGCAAGCGCAAGTGGCTGGCGGAGCAGGCTGTACAGTTCATCCTGGGCTTGCACGGCCGCCGGCCAGCGGTCGACAACCCGTTCAAAGGCCTGTTGCGCGAAGACCTGTGTTGCATCGTGTTCGATGACGCATCGCTGCACACGCTGGTCGAGCGTTACACTGCCGGTGAAGCACTGCGGCACCAGGACAGCGAGTACTTCGTCAAACTCATTGCCACCACACGGAACACGGTCGAGCGACGAATCGTCTTCCACGGCCTGCTCGAACACTTCGACCGATTATTGCCGATCGAAAAGAGCATCTACCCGCTCAATTATCGCACCACCCAGCTTGCCCATCTGGAGCAGGAGGAAACCCTCTACGGCAAGTTGATCATGGAGCAGCCCATTAGGGAAGGTCTGAAGTAGCCGGATGTTTTCCGGCTACCGAGTCCTCAGCACTTTTCA
>NZ_JAWHPJ010000036.1:0-2096 GCF_032587815.1 Pseudomonas syringae group sp. 26L6 | reverse complement strand
GGAAATGCTCACCATCGCTGGTCTGGTGTTCGACGACACGCGGCTGGCCGTCGATAATTTCCCAGCGGTACTCGCAGGTCAGGCCCAGTGCGTTGCTGTGGCGGGTCATCACGACACCGGTTAGATAGGGACACTTAAGTAAGCTTTATAAAAGATATTAATAGGTAGCTGAGGCAAAGTTGGCAGCTACCTTGATAAGTAATTTTTAAAAGAGCTATGGGCGAAAATATTTTCTTGAAAAAATCAAATATCGAATCTCAAGATTTTAAAAGTCATCCCAAGGGGCATATTCATAATTCTCATCTATTTTTTTAAAGGATAGGCCGGCTAAACCTTCTGCTATATATTTGTCTCGAAATTCACTAGAGCAAACTACTTCATGTATCTCTTCGAAGTAAAATAAATGTGATTTTATATTTTTCAGTACTACCAGTTTTTCAATGCGTTCGTATACCGGGGCATTGGACATTGAGGCATTAATCTTAGGGTTAGTGTCAAGGGTGAATGTCGACATATCTAAATCCATTGCATTTATTCTGTCGGAAGCAATAAAAAAAAAGTATTCTTTATCACTGACTTTGCCTTGAATATTAAGTTCGATGGGGCGGCTAATGTAAGAGCACCTAAGATGATCACAAATTTCCAATAATTTTTTAGACGCTAAGAAATGATCAGGCAGCCAGTCTGCATTGATTTTCGGAGTGTCAGCAATTGCACGATAATGAGAAGTAAGTGAGCTCTCTACTGGGTTTTCGCTTGGATAGTGAAACGTTGGAAGATCTGGCACCCACTCTAGATCAAAAAAATATGGCGCGCCCTCACCATTCGGTTCATAGCTGATTATATATAGATCTTTCATGATAATATTGCCCTCATAGCAATCGGCCGGTTATAGCATCTATTTTAAACAGGCCATTCTCAAGGCCTTGCGAAGCCCAAGTCTGAATGTTTTTTACTCCAAGAGCCAAGTCAATATCAGTTAAGCTGCCTAGGTTGTTATTCAGCTTCACTAATTTGTTTTTCACTGCTTCTGTATATTGGCCGTGATTTGACCAATGCCCTGGCATTCCCGTAGTCTGAGCGAGATTTTTGGAGCCAGGAAGAAAAATACCATTTGAGGCCCCATCAGGATTCCAGCCAATACCTTTCAGTCTACCGAACATGGTTTTGAACTGCGGGCTCTTTATCAATTCTTCCGGCAACAGATGATGGTTTGCCATTCCATCACCTGGCTTTGCTCCCATATTATTACCCAGCTTGGTAGAGCACCAACCTAGAGGATCAATCCAATTGTTAGGGCTGAATGTATGCAAATATAAGTTTGTCCCTCCTGATAACCCAATCGGATCCTGCGTTATAAACCGCCCAATCTCCGGGTCATAATACCGAAACGTGTTGTAGTGCAGCCCCGTCTCGACATCAAAATACTGCCCCTGAAACCGCAGGTTCTGCTCAACCTCGTTCACGACCAGCTTTTCCACCGCACCCCACGCCCGGTACTTGGCCTGCCAGACGATCTGCCCTTCGGCGTCGGTCATTTCCAGCGGTGTGCCGATCTGGTCGGTGTGGAAGTAATAAACCTTATTCTCTACCTCGCCCTCTTTCTCATCCACACGGGCCAGCGGCGCATAGCTGCCGGGCTCGTAAAGGTACAAGCTGCTCTGGCCGGGGCTTTCTTCGCGCAGCATGCGCAGGCCTTGCCAGAGGAAGCGTTTGTGGTCGGTGTGGCCTTTGATTTCGGACTGTTTGGCGACTCTTCGGCCCAGGCTGTCGTACTGGTAGCTACTGGTGCTTTCCACCTGCGTGTCAGCCATGGTCTCGGTTTTGACCAGGCGGTTTTCGCAGTCGTAGGTGAAGGTCTGCCAGCGCACGATGCCGACGGCTTTTTCGATCAGGTTGCCCCACGCGTCGTATTTGTACTCGTGGTTCGCCCACTGTTTGAGGCGGTTGTCTTTGACGTGGTCGAAGCGGCTGGTGTTGAAGTTCAGGCGGTTGGCCGCGGCGTCGTAGCGGAATTCTTCGCCGTCAACGACTCTACCGGTGTTGCGTGCCAGCAGCTGACCGTTGGCTTCGTATTCGTACTGGGTTTCGCCGCG
>NZ_JAWHPJ010000035.1:0-1178 GCF_032587815.1 Pseudomonas syringae group sp. 26L6 | reverse complement strand
GACGTGGCTATCGAAACCCCGCTGCACGGCGCTCGCCAGCTGTCCGAGCGGCTGGGAAACCGGGTATTGCTCAAGCGCGAAGACCTGCAGCCGGTGTTCTCCTTCAAGATTCGCGGCGCGTACAACAAGCTCGCGCAATTGACTGCAGAAGAGGCCGCACGCGGCGTGGTCACGGCCTCGGCGGGTAACCACGCGCAAGGTCTGGCACTGGCAGCGCGTGAACTGGGCATTCTGGCGACTATCGTCATGCCGCGCACCACCCCGGAAATCAAGGTCGAAGGCGTACGCTCACGGGGCGCCACGGTGGTGCTGCACGGCGACTCCTTTCCCGAGGCGCTGGCCTATTCGCTGAAACTGGTCGACGAACAGGGTTTCGTCTACATCCACCCGTATGACGACCCCGATACGATTGCCGGGCAAGGCACCGTGGCGATGGAGATTCTTCGTCAGCAACCGGGCCAACTGGATGCGATCTTTGTTCCGGTTGGTGGCGGCGGTCTGATTGCTGGTATCGCGGCCTATGTGAAATACCTGCGCCCGGAGATCAAGGTGATCGGCGTCGAGCCGGACGACTCCAACTGCCTGCAAGCGGCGATGGCCGCCGGGGAGCGCGTGGTGCTGAGCCAGGTCGGGCTGTTTGCCGATGGCGTGGCGGTGGCGCAGATCGGCCATCACACCTTTGAAGTGTGCCGTCATTATGTCGATGAGGTGATCACCGTCAGCACCGATGAAATCTGCGCGGCGATCAAGGACATCTACGACGACACCCGCTCGATCACCGAGCCTGCGGGCGCGCTGGGTGTTGCCGGGATCAAGAAATACGTCGAGCAGCGCGGCATCAGCGGTCAGACACTGGTGGCCATCGACTCCGGAGCCAACGTCAACTTCGACCGTTTGCGTCACGTTGCCGAGCGCGCCGAGCTGGGCGAAGGCCGCGAAGCAATCATCGCCGTGACCATTCCCGAGCAGCCGGGCAGCTTCAAGGCATTCTGCGAAGCCATCGGCAAGCGCCAGATCACCGAATTCAACTACCGCTATCACACTGATCGCGAGGCGCACATCTTCGTCGGCGTGCAGACTCACCCGGAGAACGACCCGCGCAGCGCCCTGATCGCCAGCCTGACCGGGCAGGGTTTTCCGGTGCTGGACCTGACCGACAACGAACTGGCCAAACTGCA
>NZ_JAWHPJ010000034.1:0-1164 GCF_032587815.1 Pseudomonas syringae group sp. 26L6 | reverse complement strand
TAGTTGATGGGTTACTGGCACACGCCGGGCAGGAAATTCATCTCAAGGCCGGTAATAACGTGGTAATTGAGGCGGGGCTCGAGATCACGGTCAAAGCGGGTGATTCCTTTATCAAGATCGACGCCAGTGGCGTAAGCATTACCGGCCCTCAGATGAAACTCAACTCGGGGGGCAAGCCAACCTTGGGCACCGGCGCATCGCCCGCTTTGCCTGGGCTTGTGAAACAGGCAGATGACAATGGGCCGGGGCAGTTGCTGACGCAGCGCCTGGGTGAACCAGGCCCGATAGTAGAGCTGTGCCAGAAACCCAGGAACGGAACGCCCATGGACTGCCCGCTTGCCGATTGCGGCTGTCGCGGGGCGTTGCTGTCGAGAGGTCGGGCATGAACGTTTACGTGCTGCTGGAGCGCACCGACTCGCTGCTGGAACAACTCTACCAACGGCTGCCCGATCCAGCGCCAGCCGTGTTATTCGACAAGACCGAGCTGGCCACCTACCGGGAGAAAAGTCCGCTTTTTTTGAACACATCAGGCAGCAATACCCTCGTTGAGGCAATGCATGAAGAGCCAGAATCCTGGCCCGGCCTGATCATCGAAAGCCCCTCTCCCGCCGACGTGTTGCTCGGCCATCTGCGGCACATTCTGTTTGTCAGGTTCGAGGGGCAGCGCCGAGGCGTGCTGCGCTATTCACACCCTGTCACTGCCAGCTACTTCTTTACCGTTGATGCGCCTCAATCCATCGCCCAGTGGTTCGGCCCTATTTCCAGGCTTGGCTGGTACGGCGGCACCTGGGAGGACCTTGCACAAGGCAAGCAGCGCTGGTTCGACGTTCGCAATCCACACGCACCTGATTGGCAACCGCCCCAACCTCAAGTGACGTTCGGTTTAAACCAGTGGCAAGAAGACGCGTTGCGGCGCCAGAACAAGGAGTTCTTACAATGACCAGCGGCAGACTGAGCGATGGCCCTTCCTGCGAAATGGACAAACTGATCGTCCAGATCGTGGGCAAGAAGCATTCGGACCAGCAGCAGGTTTTGCTGCTCGGTTCTGATGGGACCCGTATCTATTCACCCAAATCGGAAGTGCTGGAAAGGGAGCTGTTCAGCAGCACCCTGAAGGTCTGGGATCACATCGAGGGCACGCACCTTCATCTGCAGATCGCGACC